>JANNQZ010000233.1:0-6494 GCA_031401015.1 Chloroflexota bacterium
GCTGCCCGTCGCGACGCCGTCGTGAAGCGGATGTGGACCGGCCTCAAGACCCTGATCGACAAGAACAAGGTGACCTGGGTCGCCGGTCGAGGAAGGCTTGACGGCTCCGGCAGGGTCCGCATCACCCAGCACGGCCCGGACGGCGAACCCGGCACGGGCGGCGAGAGGATCCTCAACGCCACGGACGTGATCCTGGCCACCGGTTCGCGGGTCAAATCGCTAACCGGGCTCACCCCGGACGGAACCAGGGTCGTGACCAGCGACGACATCCTCAAGATGGTCACGCTCCCGAAGGACATCATCATCGTCGGCGCAGGTGCGGTCGGAGTCGAGTTCGCCAGCATGTTCCACGACGTAGGCGTGACTGTGACCCTGCTGGAGTACCTGCCCGGGATCGTCCCGCTGGAGGACGCCGAGGTGAGCAAGCTCCTCGAGCGCAGCTTCGCCAAGCGCGGCATCACCGTCATGACCAGCGCTCGCTTCGACACGGCGTCGGTCAAAGCGGACAAGACGGGCGTCAGCCTCACCGTTGGCCCGGACGGTAAGGAAGCCACCGAACTGCGCGCCGAACTCCTTCTCGTCGCGACCGGCCGCGCCGCCAACATCGAGAACATCGGGCTCGAGACCACCAAGGTCGAGACGGATCGTGGCGTGATCAAGGTAGACGGCCGAATGCGGACAAAGGAGCCACACGTCTATGCCGTCGGTGACGCCATCGGCGGGTTGTGGCTGGCCCACACAGCAGCCCACGAGGGCCTGATCGCGGCCCACGCGATCGCCGGCGACGCCGACGTCCACGAGATGGACTACACGAAACAGCCAAGAGCGACCTACTGCCGGCCGGAGATCGCCTCGATCGGTCTGACCGAGGCCCAGTGCGTCGCCCGCGGTCTCAAGACCCGCGTCGGCAAGGTCCCGTTCCAGGCCGTCGCCAAGGCGATCATCGGTGGCGAGTACGAGGGGTTCGCCAAGGTCATCGAGGACGCCGACACGCACGACACGCTCGGCGTCCACATCATCGGGCCGCATGCCACCGACCTGATCGCCGAGGCTTCGCTCGCGTTCGAACTGAACGCGACCCCATGGGAGATCGGTCGTGCCACCCACGCGCATCCCACATTGTCGGAGATCCTCGGCGAGGCCGCCATGGCGGTCGAGGGTCGATCGATCAACTTCTAGCCTGACGCCGCGCGGCGGTGCGCGCCAAGCCGCCCGGGCGGCAAACTGAACCTCCGCAGCCCTGGGAGCGAAGGCGTTGACCAGAAGTCGCGACTCGAAGCTCGGCCTCGGCGCAGCGGTGGGTCTGTCCGACGCCGACCTGATCGCGATGTATCGCCTCGTGGCGCTGGCTCGCGCGATCGACGAACGGATGTGGATCCTCAACCGGGCGGGCCGGATCCCGTTCGTGATCAGCGGACAGGGCCATGAGGGTGCCCAGGTCGGGATCGCCTGGGCACTCGAGAAGGGTCACGACTGGATCACGCCGTTCTATCGATCGATCGCGACATGCCTGACCTTTGGCATGAGCGCGCGCGACATCCTGACCAATCAATTCGCGACGGCGGATGACCCTTCGTCAGGCGGTCGGGGCATGGCCGGCCACTACGGCAGCCCGAGGCACAACCTGCTGTCCGTCTCGTCGCCCGTGGGCACCCAGTTGCTACATGGTGTCGGCATCGCGCTTGCCGCGAAGATCCGTCGAACTGGCCAGATCGCGATGGCCATCATGGGTGAGGGCTCATCGAACCAGGGCGATGTCCACGAGGGGCTGAACTTCGCGGCCATTCACCGGCTGCCGTTCATCTTCGTCGTCGAGAACAACGGCTACGCGATCAGCGTGCCGGCGGCTCTGCAGCTCGCGATACCGGACGTGGCGGACCGGGCGCCCGGCTATGGCATTCCGGGCGTGGTGGTCGACGGCGGGGACGTGCTCGCGTGCTACGCGGCGTCTCGCGAAGCGGTGGCACGTGCGCGCGCTGGCGATGGCCCGACCCTGATCGAGGCCAAGGTGACCCGCTTGACCGGCCATTCATCCGACGACCAGGAAACCAAGTACCGCTCGGCCGAGGAGCTCGCCGCGGAGCGCGGACACGACGCGCTGCCACGGTTTCGAGAGCAACTGCGCGACGCCCGCGTGCTCACCGATGAAATTGCAGAGCGTCTGGCGGCGGAGATCACGGCCGAGGTCGAGGATGCGACTGAGTACGCGGAGGCCCAGCCGGCACCCGACCTGGCGAGCGCCACCCGCTTCGTCTACGCCGAAGCCGGCGAGGCCGGCGAGGCCGGCGAGACGGCGGGGACCACCGAGCGCGCCGGAACCAGCGACTGATGCCGCCCCGCACGTTCATCGACGCCATCCGCGAGACCCTCGCCGACGAGATGCGCCGCGATCCCACCATGATCGTCCTGGGCGAGGACGTCGGCAAGAAGGGCGGCGTCTTCCTGGCCACGGATGGGCTGTGGGCCGAATTCGGCGATGACCGCGTCATCGACACGCCCCTGACCGAATCGATGATCGTCGGCGCCTCGATCGGGGCAGCCCTGAACGGCCTGCGCCCGGTCTGCGAGATCCAATTCGCCGATTTCATCTTTCCGGCGTTCAACCAGATCGTGTCCGAGGCGGCGCGGATGCGCTACCGCTCGAACAACGGCTTCAGCGTGCCCATGACGATCCGGGCGCCGTACGGCGGTGGGGTCCACGGTGCGCTGTACCACTCGCAGTCGGTGGAGGCCTTTTTCACCCACGTGCCCGGGCTCAAGGTGGTCATCCCGTCCACGCCGCATGACGCGCGCGGGCTCTTGCGCTCCGCCATCCGCGACCCGGACCCAGTCCTCTTCTTCGAGCACAAGAAGATGTATCGATCGGTTCGCGGCGACGTCCCGGACACGGACTACGTCGTGCCGCTTGGGGTGGCCGCGATCACCCATCCCGGGACCCAGGTCACCGTTGTCGCCTACGGGCTGATGGCCCACTACGCCCTCGAAGCCGCCGATCGGGTGGCCGAGGAAGGGATCAGCGCCGAGGTTGTCGACCTCCGCACGCTCCGCCCGCTCGACACCGAGACCCTGCTCGATTCGGTCCGCAAGACCGGCAAGTGCCTGGTCGTCTATGAGGACAACAAGTTCGGCGGCTATGGCGCGGAAGTCGCCGCGATCGTCGCCGAGGAGGCGTTCGACTACCTCGATGGCCCGGTCACCCGTATCGCCGGTCCAGAGGTGCCGGCCATCCCCTACAACCAGGTCCTCGAGGACTGGTTCATGGTCAACCCCGAAAGGATCGCTGCCGGGATCCGGGCCCTCGCCGCTTACTGAATCAGCCTTCGACGACGACGACGACGACGGCGGCGTAGACTCCCGCCATCGCTGGCGCGCTCGCCTGTCGCTGGAAGAAGGTGGTGGATCATGGATCGCCTGGGCAGAATCGGTTCACTCGCGGTGGTCGCTGTCATCGCCGTGGCGTCGACCGGGTGCGGGTCCGGAGCTCCGACAGCGGCCGCCGACGGGTCTCTGCCTGTCAGCCTCACTGAGTGGAAGGTAACGGCCCCGGCCGCGGGCTCGGCCGGCTCGATCACGTTCGCCGTATCCAACACCGGTACGCAGATCCACGAGTTCGTCGTTGTCAAGACGGACCTGAAGGCGGACGCACTGGCCGTCGTGGACAACAAGATCGACGAGAGCGTGCTGACGCCGGTGGATGAGATCGAGGACATCGCGGTGGGCGCAAGCCCGACGCTGACTGTCGACCTCGCCGCAGGCCACTACGTCTTGCTGTGCAATATCGAGTCGCACTATGAACAGGGCATGCGCGCCGATTTCGACGTGAAGTAGCCTCTGGCACAGGGCTCGGGTCCCGGTTACCGTGGCAGCGCAGACTGAGCAGTTCGCCGCCATCGATCGCCGCCTGCGCGAAATCCTGCAGCCATTGCGGGAACGTCTTGTCGCGACGAATGACGCTCCGGAGAGCCTGACCCTCGAGATCCCTGGCCTCGAGGGCAAGCCCTATGGCTACGTCGCCGGCATCCGCCACGGCAAACGGTATGTCAGCTTCTACCTGATGTCGGTCTACGCCTTCCCCGACCTGGTCGAAGCGATGTCGCCCGAGCTGCTGCGCCGCAAGCAGGGCAAGTCCTGCTTCAACTTCACGACCGTCGACGAACCCCTTTTCTCCGAACTCGCTGGCGTCGTCGAGGCGGGCTTCGACCGCTATCTGAAGTTTGCCGGCGAGGTCGCCAAGCAACGGGGTCCGGCGAGGTCACCCTGAGTGACGCGACCGCCCCTATGCTTGTGCAAGTGAGTCCAAAGACGGCGCCTTGAGCAGGATTCTCGCGGACGCAAGGAGAGGTGGATGGCGGGCCCGACCAACGTCGAAGCGTACATCGCCGCCTTGCCGGAAGATCGGCGGGCCGCGATCGAAGAAATACGCGCGGCGATCAGGGGTGCCGCTCCCGAAGCGACCGAGACGATCGCCTACCAGATGCCCGCGTTCCGGACGGATGGCCAGTTTCTCGTGTCGTACGCGGCCTTCAAGGCGCACTACAGCCTCTTTCCAGCCAGCGAGGCGGTTATCGAGGCGCTTGGGGAGAACCTGAGGCCGTACCTGGCGGGGAAGGGGACGATCCGCTTCCCGGCGGACAAGCCCATTCCCACCGAATTGGTCGCCAGGATCGTCAGGATTCGGGTAACCGAGAACGCTGCTCACAGGCGACGCTGATTCGTCGGCGGATGGGCGCCTCCTCGATGGCATACGAGCCACGCGTCGGGTCATGACTTCCCGATCGTCCAGCGCGGTGGAGTCTTCATCGGAAGTGAGGGCTGTTCATCCGCATGAATCAACGTTGCGTCCTCGCAACATGGTGGGCGGATTTGGGTGGTGTAAAGGACTTGGATGCAATAAGTTGCGGTTCCAGATCGTGGGCGAGGAGGGGATTGGTGTCGCTTGCCGACAGGGTGAACATCACGCTGCTGGGCGAGGCCAACATTGTGGATAAGCCCCTTGCGCGTGCGCAGGAGGATGCCATCATGGGGACAACCGACGGAAGACCATAGCGCGCCCCTAGTGTTTCGACGGCCGACGCGCGCCCCCTAATGGCCTCATCGAACCGTCGCCGATCCAGTGAAGAGGGAGAGGCACCATGGGCCGTGTCTGGCCGCCGCGGAGGGTTGCGATCATCGTGGTCGCTGCTGGGCTATTCCTTCTGACGGCCGGGGTGTCGTACGCCCAAGATGCCCGACCCACCGGCCCGCACTGGGCGGCGGTGAGATCTGATGGCACGATTCTGGCCAGCTCCGCGGGAGTGTCGGCCGGGGCGCATAGCGTGACCGGTAGGTATGACCTCTCGTTTCCGCAGGACGTGTCGCGCTGCGCCATTGTCGCGACGAGCGGCATCGCGGGGGATCGCCCGGTCGGAGACACCGCGGCCGGGCTTCAGATCGTGGTGCGTGGGGGCTACTTCTCGTCCCGAGACCGGATGTCGGTCCTCCAGACGCGGAACGGGACGCCGTCGGACTATGCCTTCAGCATCGTCGCCTACTGCTGAGTCGTAGTCGCTCCAGGGCGGAGCTTGCCAGGGCGAGACTTGATCGCCTCGGCGATCAAAGCGGCAACTGAATGCTGCCAACGCGCATGCTGTAGGAGCCATGACCAGCAGGCCAGCGACCATCCCTCCCACCACCCGTCGGTCAGCTGCTTCCTGGCCGGCCTATCGACGGATCGCCGGCATCATCGCGAGAGCGGACGCGCGCTGCAGCTTCCGTAACCTGCCCGAGGGCGACCGCGCTTGGTCGGCCACGCTGAGGCTACGGGCCCAGAGTCGTTGCGGGTACCGGTTGCGTCGCGATAGCCACTGATGCGCCTCGCACCCGATCGCAAGATGGGCGACACTAGCGCTTCAAGCCAGCGGAGGACTGCGAACGTGGCCAAGGTGACGATGCCCCAGCTCGGCGAGAGTGTGGCCGAGGGGACGATCGGGAAGTGGCTCAAGCAACCGGGCGACCATGTCGACAAGTTCGAGCCGCTCGTTGAAGTCATCACGGACAAGGTCAACGCTGAGGTTCCGTCGCCGTTCGAGGGGATCCTTCGCGAGATCCTGGCGGCGGAGGGTGCGACGGTCCCCAACAACGCCGAGATCGCCGTGATCGAAACGGCTGATGAGGCCGAAAGCGCCCAAACGACGCCACCGCCTGCCCCACCTGCGATGGTTGGCAATACGGCCGCTGCCTCGGAGCCAGCAGAGCCCACGGCCCCGATGCCTGTCCCTGCGACGCCCGTCGCCCCGACGCCTCTCGCCGCGCAACCGGCCATGGCCTCCGTTCCGCGGTCGCCCGCGGTTTCAGGCGCCCCGGCACATGAGGCCGATCCGGACGCCCGAATGACCCCGGCGGTCCGCCGGCTCCTGCGCGAACACGACCTGTCGGCCGCGCAGATCACGGGCACCGGCGGCGCCGGACGAATCACCCGTGAGGACGTGATCAAGGTCGTGGAATCGATCCGGGTC
>JANNQZ010000234.1:0-7284 GCA_031401015.1 Chloroflexota bacterium
GGGCTGGTCGGGTCCGCCGGCGAACGTGTCGACCGTGAAGTACTTCTCCGGCGGGATTTTGCCGCACACTTCCTCGAAGGCTTCGACGGTGCCGCCCGCACGTGCGGCGTTGATCTCCGCGATGGTCGGGAAGTCCAGCGAGATGTAGGCGTCGTACTGGCAGTCGAACTTCTTCTTCGCAAAGTCGCCCATGCCCTTCCCGGTCACGAGGCCGGCCTCCCGGTTATCGGCGCCAACGAAGGTCTTCTGACACGGCTTCTCCGGAGTGTCGATGGCAACGGTCGGAAGGCCTCCGTAGGCTTCGCAGACGGCCTCGGAGGAGTCCGGGAAGAACTGCCAGTTGATCATCGATTGGAGCTTCTGAGCGGCGAGCGTTCGGGCGCACGCCAGCGCCTTCTCAGCCTCGAAGGCGCTGTCGCACTCGGACAGCTCGACGCCGGCCTTGGTCGCCTCGGCCCGAATGCCCTCGGTCACCAGCAAGACGAACGGATCACTGTCGCCGCCGGAGATGTAGCCGATCCGCAGCTTCTCGGCCGGCGCATCGGTCACCGCAGGCTGTGACGCCGGGGCCGACGAGGCTGGGGGGGTCGAGCAGGCCGCGGTCATGAGGGCCGTCACGATGAGCAGTGAAGACCAACGGGCGAACCCGTGGCGCCCACCGAAGCGGGACCGAGGCTGTGGCACGGTTCCTCCTCCCCTCGCGGGGAACGCATTCTGTTCTGTCCGCCAACTGGCGGGATCGTCGGAAACGATACCACCCGACACAGACGGTCTGTTAGGCTCAGCCGGTGTTCGAGATCGCGTCGGGGCGGCGAGCGTTGATCACCGGCGGAGGCTCCGGATTCGGGTTTGGGGTGGCGGAACGGCTACATGCTGCCGGGGCATCGGTGGCCATCGCCGATGTGAACCCGGACGCGGTTCGGGCCGCCGCGAACCGGCTGATGGGCGTCCTGCCGATCGTCATGGATGTGACCGACCGTGACTCGGTCGTACGGGGGACGGCCACGGCGGTGGAAGCATTTGGTGGCCTGGACACGCTGGTCAATTCGGCTGGCGTCTTCGAGTTCAGGGCGTTCGAGGAGATCTCCGAGCGGGAATGGGACTGGATCCTGGGCGTGAACCTCAAGGGCGTGTTTCTGTCCTGCCAGGCGGCCATGCCCCACCTTCGAGCGAGCGGGCGGGGCCGGGTCGTCAACATCGCGTCCGACGCCGGCAAGAAGGGGTACGCCCTGATCTCGGCCTACGTGGCGTCAAAGTTCGGCGTCGTCGGCCTGACCCAGTCGCTCGCGGCCGAGTACGGGCCCTTCGGGGTGACGATCAACGCGGTGTGCCCTTCGACGGTAGTCGGGACCGGGATGGGCCAAAAGGTGCTCGGACAGAAGGTCGAGCTGTTCGGGAAGCCAGCTGACAGGGTCCTGGAGGAGGGTGCGGCCGGGTACCCGTTGCGACGCCTGGGGACCGTGGCCGACGTATCCGACACGATCATGTTTCTGATTTCGGAGAGCGCAGGCTGGATCAGCGGTGAATCGATCAATATCGACGGCGGCAATCTGTCGGGGTAGGTGCGGCGACCGGGACGGAGGGCGTGGTGGCGGGAGACGACGGTCAGATGCGCCGGGTACGCGTTGGTTTCGCAGGCGTCGGTCACTGGGCGAGAACGGCCCATCTTCCGGCGGTCGCCGCCCACCCGGACGCCGAGATCGTCGCGCTGGCCGATCCGGATGCCGCGAACCTCGAGCGCTCGCGCCGTCGATCTGGCCTGGCGGACGTCTTCCCGGACGCGCTCAGGATGATTGCCGCGTGTGACCTCGACGCCGTCGTTGTTGCTACGCCGCACCGATATCACTACGAGATCGCGGCCGCCGCCATCGCGCGTGGGCTGCACGTCCTCATTGAGAAGCCGCTGGTCCTCGATCCGGCCGACGGGAGACGCCTGATCCGGGCCGCCGCCGAGGCCCGGGTGCAGATCGTGGTTGGCTACACCTGGCATTACAACCGGCAGGTGCTTCGCGCTCGCCAGTGGATCGCCGAGGGTCGGATCGGCTCAATCCAGTACGTGCAATCGTTCTTCGGGTCGAGCCCGGTCAATCTCTATCGCGGCGATCCCGAGGCCGATATCTACGCCTACGGCGAAGGAGCCACATTCGATGGGCCGCTGCCGACAACCTACTCGGATCCGTACCTCGCGGGTGGCGGCCAGGGGCAGACCCAACTGACGCACAGCATCGCGCTGCTGCTGTTCATGACGGGGCTTGAGCCCGAACGGGTGGCGGCCTTCATGGACAACGGCGGCACCGCGGTCGACGTCGTCGATGCGTTGTCGATCCGGTTCCGCGGTGGTGCTCTGGGCGTGATCGGAAGCACCGGGGCGGCAACGCCAGTGACCCATACCGACACCCTCGAATACATCATCCACGGGTCGTCCGGCCATCTGCACTTCGACGTGATGGATGGGGCGCTCCGGCTCTACGACTCGGACGGCGCGACCGACGAGCCGCAGCTCCCCGCTACGGATCGCTACCCAATGTGGGGTCCTGCCACGAACCTCATCGAACTGGCGATGGGTCGCGGGGCCAACGGATCGCCGGCGTCGTTCGGGCAGCGGACCGTCGAGACCCTGCATGCCGCGTATCGGAGCGCCGCCGGAGACGGCACCCCAATCGACGTTGAAGGAGGTTCAACATGACCACGGCCGACCATCATGGCGACGCCGGCGGGCGGCGGGTCGCGGTCATCACCGGTGCCGGCGGCGGCCTCGGCGGTGCCGTGGCGAGGCTGCTTGCCCAGGCCGGCGACTACCGGTTGTGCCTCGTCGACAACCGGCGCGAGGCGGTCGAGGCCGTGGTCGCCGACCTCACGTCCTTGGGCGCGGACGCACGGGCGCTGGTCGTGGATCTCGGTGCGCCGGGTGAGGCGGAGACGGTCATCCCACAGACCATCGCCGCCTTTGGACGCGTGGACGCCCTCGTGAACGCGGCGGCCATCCTGCATCGGCGGCAGTTCGACGAGGTGACCCCGGCCGATTTCGATCGGGTCTTTCACATCAACACCTTCGCCCCGTTCATCCTGGCCAGGGCGGCCATCCCGGACATGGCGACCCGCAACTGGGGCCGGATTGTCAACGTGACCTCGACCGGTGTGTACGAGGGCGGCTTCACGATGACTTCGGCGATCTACGAGATGTCCAAGGGCGCGGTCGCCGTGCTGACCAAGATGCTGTCACGACATGGCGCGGAGGTGGGCATCCTGGTCAACACTGTCTGCCCGGGCGGGATGCGCACCGGAATGCTGCTCAACGAGACTTCTCCCGAACTGGTGGCCAAGGCAGAGCGAGAGATGATCCCGCTGCATCGGATCGCCGATCCGTCAGAGATCGGCCAGATCATCGCCTGGCTCGTCAGCGATCTGAATACCTACGCGACGGGCGCAGAGTTCGACATCACGGGCGGACTCGCCCTCCATTGAGCGGAATTGAGAGCTTCAAACATGCCAACCGATCCAGACGCACCCCGTTTTCGTGCTCTCGATCACGTCGGCTACGCGGTGGCGAACCTTGACCGCTCGATCGCGTTCTATGGGACGCTCCTGGGGGTGCCGTTGCTGATGCGCAAGACATGGGATGTTCCGTATGTCGGCGAGATCGTCGGCTACCCCGACCTCGTCCTCGAAGGCGCGTTCTTCCAACTCCCGAACGGGGTAATCCTGGAACTGCTCGAGTACAAGACTCCACCGCCGGGTGCCGTCGACATGGAGAGCTGCAACGCCGGAAACGCCCACCTCTGCCTGGTCACGGACGACGTGGCGTCGGACTTTGCCCGACTGCGCGCCGCAGGCTACGACACATTCCGGTCAGACGCACCGATCGATATCCCCTGGGGCCCGTATCGCGGCGGCCGGGCCTGCTATCTGCGCGATCCGGACGGCATCTCGATCGAGTTGCTGGAAGCGCCTCCTGGCGGACCCAACTGGACCGCGTGAGACAGGCACGACCCCTTCAGTCGAGCGCGTAGCGACGGACGGCGGCCTCATCCACGGTCACGCCGAGGCCCGGGGCATCGCGGACGCCGATCTGCCCGCCGACCATCTCGATCGGGTCGGTCACGAGTTCGTGTTGCATTGGGGACGGTTCCGGCTTGAGTTCCAACACCAGCACGTTGGGCGAGGCCGCCGCCAGGTGAAGGGATGCGGCGGTGTTCAGGGCGCTGGACCAGGAGTGGGCGTTCCACGACATGCCCGCGGCGGCCGCCATGTCGATCACCTTCTTGACGCCGGTCACGCCCTCTGCGCGACCCGGATCCATCATGACGATGTCGAGCGAGCCGCTGTCGATCAGGCGCCGGAAGTGCGGGACGGTCCAGCCCTTTTCGCCGGTGCACAACGGCGTCGCGGTGGCCGCCCGGAGTCGCCCCCAGCCGGCCAGATCGTTCTCGGTCAGGGCGTCCTCCAGCCAGTACAGCCGGTACGGCTCAAATGCTCGGGCCATGGTGATCGCGTGGCTGGCCGTCCAGCCCGAGCCGGCAACGACGTCGACGATGATCTCGGCGTCGGGGCCCACCGCCTCGCGAATGGTCCGCACGATGTCCACGTCGCGACGCCGATCGCGCCCGAATGCGATCGAAAGATCATGGCCCCAGCCACCCTTGAGCACGCCGTAGCCGCGGGCGTGCAGATCGGTGAACTGGCGGCCGATCCCGTCGAGATTGGCGGTATCGAAGATGATCGACGACGCGGCCCGCACGTGGTCGCGCCGCTTCCCGCCGAGCAGCTGGTAGAGCGGCAGCCCGGTCAGATGGCCGGTGAGGTCCCACAGGGCCATGTCGATGGCACTGTTCGCGAACGTGACGATCCCGCCGTCGCCGGTCCAGTACGTGGTCTCGCGGAGTTCCGTCCAGATCGCCTCCACCGCCCGCGGGTCACGGCCGATCAGCCTCGGACCGAGCCCCCGGTCCACGATGACCCGCGTCGCGACGGCCGCGTCCTCCGAGCCGGTGATCGCCTCGCCCCAACCGACCGCACCGGACGCCGACTCGATCCGGATGAGCGTGACGTGCCGGATCTTGCCGTTGTTGTTGGGCTCCGGATAGCGCAGCGGGTAGGCATCAACCCTGGCGATGCGTTCGTCGGTCATCGGGTGATCTCCTCCGGCTGGTCGACGGTGACGCGGCTCCGCACGATGATACGTGGAACGAATTCCAACGGGGTTGGTGTAAGCGACCGATCCCGGCCCGAACCGGTCGATCCATCCAGCGTCAGTGGAACGGCCGACGCATCCTGAGTCGAATCCGTCGATCATTCCAGCCAGGTTGGTGGATGCGACGGGTGCGTGGCCCATAGACCAACCAGGCTGGAATTCAAGTTCGGGGCCCATCCGCGGCAGCGGCCAGACTGGAAGGGGTCCGGGCGCTGCTCGGAGGAGCTGAGCAGCGCCCGGGGGAAAAGCGGGGACGGTTGCCAGGGTGTCTCAGCCGGCGCCGGGCAGACCCACGTTTACCATCGGAAGTTCTCGGGCGCCTTGCGCCTTCGACCCGAAGGATGTCGGCTTTGTGCGGCCGACCCGTTCGTAGTACTCGGCGGGCGTCTGGGTCGGATCCTTGAACATCTGCCACTGGCACTTCTGGGCGACCCCGACGGCGGTCCGCTCGGCGTCGTAGACCGGCGGGTCGATGACCCGGACCGGGTACCCGAAGCGATCGATCGGCATCTCCTCCCTGAGGATGATGCAGTGGGCGCAGTAGAGGCAGACACCCGGCGTGTTGTGGTTCCAGGTATGCGGCTCCTCGGTGACCTTCCAGTTGTAGGGGGGCTGCATCCGGGGCCCCGTCCCCTCCTGGTTGTCCCCGCGAAGCGTCCGCCCGCCAGACCCGCATGGATCGAAGCGGAGAACGAATCGGTCCTCCAGTTCGACCAGCTCCATGTCCCCGGTTCGCTCCGGTCCGACGAGGTGGCCCCGCATCGCCTCGCAGGCCACGAGCATCAGGGTTTCGAGGGCCTGATCCCAGGGTTGCTTGTCGATATCGAACTTCTCGTAGCGCCACACGAACAGGGGCAGCAGCACGCGGTCGTACATGTCGCGGATGGCGTCCTCGCCGAGTTGTTCCTGGATGAGGGACATGAGGCCGTAGGTGTGATCCACGTCACGGTCATGGCACTGGCGCCAGGTTTCTTTCATGGTGTCCAGCCAACGGCGCGCTTCGGCCGGCTGCTCGCGGTAGGTGGCCGCGGTGAACCGCTGGACCTCTGACAGGAATCGGTCCCAGTGCTTGCGCGGGTGCCACGGCGAACCATCGGGGAGGTTGGCGACCGCGACCGCTTGATCATTGCGGGCCTTGATCACTGTGTCGTCCACGCCTTTGTCGCGGAGGTAGCCGTTGAGGTCGCCGATCCACTGGCGATAGAGCGTGAAGCAGACGTTCGCCTCGTCCACGAAGTAGCTGCCGAGGTTGGCTGCCTCGTCCCAACGCCCGCCCTCCAGCGCTTCGATGATCTTGCGGTACGTTGAGATCTTCTGATCTTCCCAGGGACCCATCCGGACCCGCCGGCCAAGCAGCTCCGTGAATGCGATCGTGGTCTCGCCCATCGTGGTCTCCCGCGCGCCAGACGTGGATGCTTGACGATCCCGGTACCGTTTGCAGGCGCCGTCGGGTGGACGATAGCACGCCACCGAGGGCCCGCACCAGTCGGAGGTCTATTGAGCGCGGTCCTGTTTGGCCTGCTGGCCGCCCTCGCCAACGCGGCGCAGGCGCTGATCAGCAAGGAACTCACCAACCGGGCGCCGGCGCGTCAATTGATCGGCGTGCTCTACATCGGCAACGCGCTCGTCCTGCTGCCCTTCGCCCCGTTTGTGCCATGGGTGTGGACCCCGACGATCGTTGGGCTGCACCTGCTGTCGGTCGCGTTGATGGTCGGGACCGCCATCTGCGTCTGGGACCTGCTGGACCACGGCGCGGCGTCGGCGACCACAACCGCGACCGCGATGAGCCCGATCCCGGCGGCCCTCGCCGTGGCCGTCCTGTTGCCGGGTGCCGTAGAGCCGATCCACGTGGTGGCCGCGGTCGTCGTCGTTGCCGGAGTCCTCCTGGCGTTGGCCGACGCCTTCTCGAGCCTTGATCGCTGGGGGCGGACGTGGCGGATCCTCGGTGCGGCCACCGGGAGCGGGCTGCTGACAGTGATGAGCCGCTTGATCGGCATACGTGGTCCGCGCCGTGAAGCTTCCCGAGAGGCTCGCCGAGGCGCGTAACGCGACGATCGCGATTCCCGGCGACGAGATGGAGGCGCCCACGGGCT
>JANNQZ010000235.1:0-8008 GCA_031401015.1 Chloroflexota bacterium
GCAAGATCGACGGTCTGCAGCGTGGCGATGAGCGACGCAAGGGTCGGCAGCGCCACGGCCAGGAACCCCCAGAGGCGAGAGAGGCTCAATTGAGCGAATGTGCCAGATCTGGGGTCCTCGTGTCACGATGCCATCCCGCTCCGTACTCGGCGGCATGGCGTAGCGCGATCTCGGCGTCCTCAAGCAGCAGACGAAGACCTTCTCGGTCGCGAGCGTTCATAGATAGCGACTCCCTCTGCGTTGGCGCGCTCGGCCACGCTCGGACGACGTGTCCCCCGGACCACAAGGTCGACACGACGGCCGAACAGCGCCTCGAGCGCCTCACGGGTGCCAAGGTAGCTGTCGAGGTCCACCCGATCAGGGTGTTCCGGCTCGATGAGGACATCGACGTCGGAGTCAGGGCGGAGGTCGCGACGCACCGCGGACCCGAAGACGACGATCCGGCGCAGCCCAAATCGATCCGCGAGCTCCCGAAGTCGGGTCGCGGCAGGACGACGAAGCGCCGGGTTCAGGGCATGGATGGCCGGCGACGCGAAGTCTCCGTGGCAGGTTACGTCGGGAAAGGTCCGCTCGACCGTTCCCTTGAGGATGACCGCCCGGAGGGCACGCGCGCGCAAGTTGGGCTCGTCGTACAGGCGCTCGCGCAGCGAATCGCTGTCAAGGACGAGGCGACGGTCCGCGAGCGCCGCGCCCGCGTCACCATTGAGCGAGAACGAGCCGGCGGAATCGCGCACCACAGCGCCCGCTTGGAGAAGGGCCGGCAGCGTCCTTTGGACGCTGGACGCCGTCCGATTCAGGATGCGAGAGAGGTCGCGGACGCCCAAGCCCGGGGCCTGCTGAAGGGCGATCGCGACATCGGGCGCGAGGCGGGAGGCGAACAGCGTACTCATAGCTGCATCGTACGCATTCCGCGTACACGGCACAGCAGGTCCGAGGCTGAGGTGCGCGGCTAGCCAAGCGCTCGCGCGATCGCAGGCCTCCCGAAAGCGCCACCTAGCCAGCAGCCGCGACCTCCGACGGGCGAACAGCCACCGCTATCGTGTTGACGTGCCCCGATCGCGTGACCATACTTTATATGTCCACGGCATAGAAACTATGGCGACTGTTGCTTACTCGCACCGTCTCGCTCGTCAATAGCGTCCTCATGCTGAGCGCCGATACGCCGCTCCCGGTGGCGGAAATCGCCCGAGCTGCAGGGGTTGCCTATACGCCCACAGCGTCCGCCGTCGCGACGCTTGAGAAACGCGGCTTGGTCCGCCGCACGCGCCGGGCGGGACGCGACGAGTTCGAACCCGACACGCAGAGTACGCATTACCCGATGGCCTACGCTACCGCGCTCGTCGACCTCCCGCTCACGGACGCGCTCCGTGGTCATCACATTTACGGGATATTCGCCTACGGTTCGCTGGCGCGACCCGGTGGGGGCACGCGGAGCAGCGATCTCGACCTACTCATCGTCGGCGACATCAAGGACCGCGCGGCGCTCAGCGAGCGACTGGCCGAGGTGGGAAACCGGCTACACCGCATCATCGACCCGTTCATCCTGACACCGGAACAGTTCGAGCGCGCAAAGGAAGAGCACGATCTCCATGTGGCTTCAGCCCTGGCTGGCGTTCGGGTGATGGGAAGCCTCTGATGCATAGGGCAAGGAAGATCGATGTCACCATGGCTCGCGACTTCCTGGCACGGGCAAAGCGACGCATCGACGGTGCGGCCACCGCGGCCTCAAGGCCAGACACCGATTCTGGTGAGTTCGACAACAACTTTGATGGTGTCGTCACAGCCATCTTCCATATCGTCGACGCTTACGAAGTCGCGACGACCGGAATCAAGCGCCAACCCGGGGAAGCTGAGCAGGCAACGCGGATTCAGTCTGTCCTCGCCAGGTTACGCGCGGCCAACATCTCGAACGTGCCGCCCGCATCCCGACTGATCGACCTGAACCGCCGCCGGAACACGTCTGTACATGGCGAATGGACAGAGATCGTTGATCAGGACGCGCTTGAAGATGCCATCGCCTCAGCAAGAGACTTCCTAATCGCCGTCCGAGGTGCCCTGACTGCGACCGGCATCGACGTCACCTGACTTACCCCGCCGCCGCCACTTCTGACGGACGCACGACCCGGGCTCCCTCGTCGTAGATCGACTGGATGGCGTTGACCATCAACTCGATGCAGAAGCGCTCGTGGACCATGTCGTGACCGGCGCGGCCAATCGTGTCCGCCAGGGGGTGGTCGGTGAGCAGCCGGATGATCGCGCCGGCAAGCGCCTCGGCATCGTGGGGCGGGACGAGGAGCCCGGTGACCCCATCCTGGATCATCTCCGGGATGCCCCCAACATGAGATGCAACAACAGGCCTGGACAGGGCCATCGCCTCCAGGATCACCATGCCCTGGGCTTCACGGTAGGACGGCAGCACCGCTACATCGAGCGCCGCGGTCACCGCTGGCATGTCGTCCCGGCGGCCGGTGAAGACGACACGATGGGCGATCCGCAACTCGCGGGCCTGGGCCTCCAGGGTGTCCCGCCGGCTGCCCTCGCCGACGATCAACAGGTAGGCATCCGGAACGGCCCGCAGCACGGCCGGCCACGCTTCCAGCAGCGTCGGGTGCCCCTTTTCGGGCTCCAGGCGCCCCACCACGCCCACGATCTGCGACCCGGGCTCCATCCCGTATTCCTCGGGCAGCGTGCAGCACGCCTCCTGCTCGTCGTACCGCTGGAGGTCGACCCCGTTATAGACGAGGCTGACGGGCACGGACGTGCGCTGTTCGTCGACCAGTTTGTGCTCCATCGCCCTCGACACGGCGATCAGGCGATCCATGTGCGGAGTCAGCTCGCGCAGGTGCGCCTGATCCTCGTGGGACCGCACCCGACTCGAATGGATCGTGGCGACGAGATACGGCCGCCGCTGACCCGCCTCGCCGAGCGCGATGACGGCACGGGTCGCCACCGTTTCGGCTCGGTACATGTGGGCGTGGACGACATCCGCGCGGGCCTCCGCCAGGTACGCGGCGAGCGCACCCACAGCGATCGAGTCGTCCGGATCATCGATGACCAGGACGGCGATGCCAGCCCGCTGGAGCTTGCGAACCGTGCTTCCGGCCGACAGGGCCACCACGGAGACGTCATACCGCGAGGCCTCCATGCGAGTCACCAGCGACAGCAGATGCTCCTGCGCCCCGCCGTTGGTGCCGGTGGCGAGGACCTGGACCACCTTGATCCGGCGACCGCCGGCCAGCGCCGGGCGAGCGACCACCTCCAGGCAGGGGTCAACGGGCGATGGCGCGCTCATCAGCCGGCCTTTCGCCGCACGAGGAGGCGCTGGATCGGCTCGTCGACCGCGCCCCACTCGTACTTGTAGGGCTCGTCGCCGCGAAGGAAATCGAGTCGGCGCACCCCGGCCTCGATCGCACGCTGCACGTAGGCGTGGACCATGACCACGCCGGGCGACAGCTCGCGGGCGTCCGGGTCGACGCCAGCGTTGTAGTAGAGGTAGCCGTCGGCCGTCTCGAAATGGACGCCCGCGGCGATCCGCCGGCCGCCGATGGTCAGGAATGTCAGGCGGAGTGGCGCGCACGCGCCGTTCGGACCGCACGCCCCGTTGAGCTCGAACAGCCGGCGGATGAAGACCCGGCTCTGGGCCCCACCCGGGGTGTCGGGGAACAGCCCCTGCTCGCCCCAGCGCTTCTGGTGTAGCTCAATGAATGCCGCGAGGTCGGCAGACGGGTCGCTCGAGTCGTCGAGCCGGATTTCGCCGGCCGCCTCGGCGCGGCGGACCTTGCGTCGGATCTCGTGGCGCTCCTTCTTGCCCAGCGTTGACAGGTACCCGTCCATGTCGCAGCCCTCCGGCAGCGTGACCACCGGGCAGACATCCTCGCGCTCGAGGTTGAGGGTCCAGCCCTCTGCGATCTCGCAGGCCCCGAGCGCTGCGGCAAGCGCATCGGCCGCCGGATCGCCGCAGCGCAGCCGGCGCAGGTCGACGACGTCCCAGCGCCGGCGGCCCGCTGTGTCGATGAGGTAGTCGACAAGCGCCGCAGCCACAACCGGAAGGTCTTCGGGTGCGGCCAGGATCGTGGCGTAGTCGGCGTGGTACGAGGCGCCGAAAAAGACGGCCGTGGCCGTCGGATCAACCGGGGTCAGCTCGACGGTTGCGCCATGGCGGATGGTCGTGTGCGTGATCGCGTCAGTCGGCTCGACTTCGTGGCGGTGCATCAGCGGGATGATCGCGATCGGTTCGCCGTTCCCCTCCGACCCATCAACCCGCACGACCAACGTGTCCTGATGGGCATTGGGGCCGTAGGCATCCCACCAGGCGCGCTGGAATGCCCAACCGGAGAACGGGGTGGCCCACGGCGTTCGCGCTGCGAGGCCGTCCCACGTGACCTGGGGAATGTCCGCCACGTCGCGCCGCTCAGCGTGGTGGCGAGCGCCACTGGAAGGTCGCATGGCCTGGGGGGTGAGTCGCTCCACGTTGCCCGGACAGGCAGGCTCCGTGGCGACAGTGGCCGAACTCACGCCCGAGACTCTAGCACCGGGCGACCATTTGGTTGCCGGAGCAACAGCCGGTCAGAACCCGACGTGCAGGTACGAGAGCAGATCTGCGTAGTCGTCCGTAAACGGGCGCTCCGCCGGGGTCGCATCCCACCAGCCAAGGGCACGAAATGCCTGGAGCCGATCGGTGCTTCGGGACGCCACCAGCCAGTTTGTCGGGACCAGGTTCGGGTCGGACGGATCGTCCGCCGGGCCACCCGAACCCCGCAGCGCCTCCAACTCGAACTGCGCGAGCCCTGCAGAGATGGCGGGAGCGAGATCGTAGTAGCGGTTCGAGATATGAAACACGATCACGCCGTCGGGCGCCAGGACACGCAGCTCTTCGCCGATCGCCTCGAGGGTCAGCAAGTGCACCGGGATCGAGTCGCTGGAGAAAGCGTCCATGATCAACAGGTCATAGGCGCCGTCCGTTTCGTCGGCCAGCGACAGCCGGGCATCGCCCTGCACGATCCGTGGCTCGCCCGGCGCATCCGACAGGAACGTGAACAGCCGAGGGTCCCTGGCGACCTGGATGACCACCGGATCGATCTCGAAATACGTCAGGGACATCCAGGCGTCCATGTAGGTTGCCAGCGCGCCAGCGCCCAGGCCGACGATGGCAATCCGCTTGGGGTCAACCGGCGAGCTGTCCGCGCCGACCGCGAAGATGTCGCCCACGGGGCCCTTCGCGCCGTAGTAACTGGTGGGAACCATCCGCAGCGCAGGATCGGTGAGCTGCACCCCATGGAGCGTGGTGCCATTCATCAGGACGGTCTTCGTTCCGTCGTCGAGTCGCAGGACCTCGGTCACGCCGAAGAAGCTGCGCGCCCGGAATTCTGCGGGCGGCTTCAGGACAAGCGTGGCCAGCGCCAGGACCAGGAGCGTCGCCACAGCAAGGAACCAGGGGCGCCCGCCGACCAGGAGGACCAGGCCGCCGACGATGAGCCAGCGGATGCCGGCCTCGGTGGCCTGTGAGTTGGTCAGGACGAGGGCGGCCGTCAGCAACGC
Organism: Chloroflexota bacterium; assembly: GCA_031401015.1. GTDB lineage: Bacteria > Chloroflexota > Limnocylindria > Limnocylindrales > CSP1-4 > SPCO01. The sequence continues at coordinate 5,539 of JANNQZ010000235.1, forward strand.
GGCCCCAATCGCGTACGGAAGAAATCGGCTCGGCAGACCGGCCAGGAAGGGGCCGAAGTCAAGACCCTTGCGGCTTGCGCGTGCGACAGCCGGGGACGACAGCGCGGCCAGTGCGACGAGCGCGCCGACCAACAGGATCGGATACTCCCAGATGTCGGGGAAGACACTCGGTGCGATCACGGCCACAAACGCCGAAGCGAGCGCACCGCCGGTGGAAATGATCAGATAGAACTCGGTCAGGTGGGCGGGATCCGGGCGATCCTGGGCGAGGCGGCCGTGAATGGCAATCGCCACGACGGCGAAGGCACCGAGCTCCATGGCCACGAGGACGAGGATCGGCCAGCCCCCTGCGGAGCCATACGGGACCCACAGCAGGGTGATCATGGCCGGCGCCGCGAGGACGGCTGCGGCAATGACTCGGCCGCCGCGCGGCGAGAACGCAATGATGAATGACGCCAGGTAGAGCGCGAGTGGGATGACCCAGAGCAATGGCGCGGAAACGAGGTCCGTCACCACGAAATTGGTGACCGCGGATAGCAGCCCGGACGGGATAGCCGCCAGAAGCAGCCAGCGCAGGCGCCTCGGCCAATCGATTCGGCTCGCGTCGGAGCGCAATGAGGCGCTGGCGCCGGCGAGTTCTGGTGAGGCGAAATAGCCGCCCGGCCGGCGCGCGATACCGGGCATGGCCCGGAGCGCCGCGTACCCGATGAGGACAACGAGCGCCGCGTACCCGACCGCCCAGACCCCCCGCTGTGTGCCGAGCCCGAGCCGCGGCTCGATCAGCAGCGGGTAGGCGAGTAGCGCGAGCAGGGACCCGGCGTTGCTCAGGGCGTACAGCCAGTACGGATCACCCCGTCGCTCTTCGCGCGCCGCATGCAACCACCCAGACAGCAAGGGCGTGGTGGTCGTCAGGACAAAGGCCGGCAGCCCGATGACCGCAAACAGGATCCCGAGCAGGTCGAGGACCGGAGCCGCCGCGTCATTGCGCAGGTCCGCGAGCCTCCCCGGGGCGTTGACCAGGACGATGAAGGCGAGTCCGGCGAGCAGCATGTGGATGGGCGGTCCCAGCCGGCCGAGGCGGGTGACGGAGATGTGGCCGTAGAGATAGCCGCCGAGCAGGACCGTCTGGAAGAAGAACAGGATCGTCGCCCAGACCGCCGGCGTGCCACCGAAGACCGGCAGGACGAGCCGCCCGATGAGCGGCTCGACGCTGAACAGGAGAAATGCCGATAGGCCGATCGGCAGGGCGAACGGCAGGGTGCCGTCGAGCACGGATCGCGAAACGGTCAGGGTGCGGGTGGTCATCGGTCCTCCAGGGGGCGACCGCTATCCTGCGGCGCGTATCGCGCGGGTCAAGTGAGAAGAAAGAGTCATGGCCAGCCGCCCAGCGTTCGACGGAGCAGGAAGTACTCCGGGCGCGGACGATCGTCGGTGATCAGCGGACCTGGCCCTGACGCTTCCAGAACGGCGGCGCCGGTGAGCCAGGTCTGGCGGGCGATGACCGCCACCCAGTCATCGATCGTCGCAGCCGGCGAATCGTAGGCGGACGAGATGTCCTCCAGCACGCCCGGCCGGGCCAGGACAGACCGGATATCCGCCTCGGCGAAGGCGATGGGTGCGTCCGATCCGAGCATGTAGATACCGTACTCTCCGGCTCCCTTGACCAGGGTCACCTCGGGGAAGACGGAGGCGAACGTCCGGATATGGTCCAGGAAATCCGGGAGCGGCGGGCCGTACGGCACCCATTGCATCATGATCCCGCCCGGGGCCAGGTGGTCGCGGCCGGCGAGGTAGTACTCGCGCGAGGAGATCACTGACGCGCCAGAACTTTCGATCGGTGGCGGTGGGTCCGTCACGATGATGTCGAAACGTTCGTTGCTGAGCTCCAGGTGGTTCCGGCCGTCGGCGACGATCACCCGGCCGGCCGGGTCCGCCAGGATGTCTACCGCGTCGTCGTAGTAGTAGCCGAACATCTCGACGACACTCGGCACGAGCTCCACGGCATCGGTCCGGAGACCAGCGATGAGCGCTCCCCGGAACGCGGAGCCCATGCCGAATGCGACGACGAGCGCGTCGGTTGACGCCGGACGGGCGATCAGCGGCAGGATCGGCATGAGCTTGGCGTCGACGGTCAACAGGGTCATGGACGTGCCGGCGACCCACAGCTCGGGCGTAAAGCCGATCTGGCCAGCCTGGACGGATGCGATCTCGTCCTCGGTGGACGCGAATACCCGGCCGTCGACTGATGCGATGTAGGCCTCGCCGGGCTGGACCAGGACCCCTGTCCAGGTCGCGACAGCGAGGATCGCGCCAGCGACAAGAGCACCGACGAAGGCCATGGCTCGACCGCCGGGACCGGCGATGAGTCGCAGGCCGAGGACCATCCCGAGGGCGGCGTTGGTGGCGGCCAGGAGCGCGACCAGCAGCGGCGAGCCCAGGAGCGGAATCAGCATGAACGGGATCACCAGGC
>JANNQZ010000236.1:0-7190 GCA_031401015.1 Chloroflexota bacterium
CGCAGCCAGTCCGGGGTCGTCTCGCTCCAGAGGTGGTACACGACCTGCATGACCTGGCCGGTGTCGACGCCAGCGAGATCGCTCAGGAACTTGAAGTCGAGCGCTGGTTCGTCGTGCAGCGCGGTCAGAACGGCCACCACATCCCCCGGCGCAATCCTGATTTCCGTTTCGTCGTGGCGTTGTCGGACCGGTCCGGTCAATTGTTCACCGAAGCGCGCCTCAAGGCGAGCCTTGAACCGTCGATCCACGCCTAGACGTCCTGGGGTACGGTTGGTCCGATGGCGCGCTCGGGCCAGTGGCCGCGCCGATCCTTGACCAGTTGCTGGAGCTTCATCATCCCGTAGATCAGGCCCTCCGGACGTGGGGGACAGCCCGGGACGTAGACGTCCACCGGCATCACCCGATCGATCCCCTCGACCGTGGAGTAACTGCGCTTGTAGCGCCCACCGGAGCAGGTGCAGTCGCCCATCGCCACGCACCACTTGGGCTCCGGCATCTGCTCCCACAGGCGGACGAGCGGCCCGGCCATCTTGGTGGTCAACGTGCCGGCCACGATCAGGACATCCGCCTGCCGCGGGCTGGCCCGGAACGGGAACATCCCCCAACGGTCCATGTCGTTCTTCGAGGTGGCGGTGGACATCATCTCGATGGCGCAACACGCGAGACCGGACAGCAGCGGCCAGAGGCTATTCATCCGGATCAGGTCCAGGACGTAATCCGCCTTGGTGGGGATAACTTCGAGGACGCCGCCCCAGCGGGCATCGTCACGCCGGCCGGCGCCGCTGGCCTCGTACTCGCGCAGGTGGGTCACATCGCTGTCCCGGCCGCCGTTGTACGCGGCTGGATCGGCCGCCTGCCAGAGGGTGTTTGGCACGACGATCGGTGCCGTCAGGTCGCGCTCGTTGCCGGTCAGGGCAGGCAGGTTGTCGCCGGCGGGTGACCCAGCGCCGGGCGCGCGGGGGATCAGCGCCACGTCAGCGCCCCCTTCCGCCAGGCGTAGGCCAGTCCAAGCAGGAGGATCCCGACAAAGATCAGCATGCTCACCAGGCCCCCCAGGAGCAGATCCCCAAACGCGATCGCCCACAGGTAGATGAACACGACCTCGATATCGAAGGCGACTAAGAGCAGCGCGTAGATATAGAAGGACAGGCCGAAGCGACCGTGGGTGTCGCCAAAGGTGTCGATCCCCGACTCGTATGGCAGGCCCTTGTGCTCGTCGCCTCGGTTGCGATGCGAGATCAGCCACGCCATCAGGATCGTGACGAAGACGAACGAGACACCCGCGAACGCGAACCCGAGGATGTACCAGATACCGGTCAACCGAACTCCCTCATCGAGCGAGGCATCCGCTCCCGGACGTCGCCGATTCGACGTGAAATTGGAGCATGCTGAACACGCCAACCCGCGCTGGCCGGCGCTGCCGGGTGCATTCTAGCGCGGGTGTCTGGTCACCGGGATGCCGGCAGAAGACCACTCCTCCGCTAAGCGCGCCCGGAGGCTTGGGTCCCCTTGCCTACGTACGCTGTCCCCTGCGTTCCTGGCCTCAGGTCGAGTTGGCTCCACGCATCTTTGTCAAGCCAAAGCGCGTAGATGCCTGATCTCGCGGGGACGGTGGTTCGGTGTGGCAACCGTCGTTGCCGCCAACTCATCTGCCGTACTAGTCGAGCGAGGGTCTCGTCTCTCGGCTTTCCATGACCTGCACGATAACCTAGCGTCTGGGACCGACATGTCGAGCCCGACTGATCCACTGCCTTGGCTCACGCCGGTTCGCGCTCCAAATTGAGGGCGAGCAGGCGCGCGAAGACCTCGTCGTCGGGGAGGTCCGCTGGCCAGCCGTAGCTAGGGCGGCGAAGAGGGCGTGATCGAGGCGCTCGTGGGCATGGGCGAGCTAGGTCGGGCGCTGGTTGTACAGGTTCCACGAATGGGTGCCTTGACCCATTGTATCTGGGTGGTCATACTCGTTACGAATGGGTGCCCTGCGAAGCTATCGAGCCCGAGTGGTCGACGGGGAGCTCGTCGCCCGGCTCTCCGCGACCGGGGCGGTGCTGATCGAGGGCCCGCGGGGGTGCGGCAAGACGGAGACCGCTCGTCAGGCAGCCAGGAGTGAGGTCCGGCTGGACGTGGACGACGACGCCAGGCGTGTCGGACTTCTCGCCCCGCAGGTACTGCTCGACGGCGCCCGACCGCGCCTGATCGACGAATGGCAGCTGGTGCCCGCAATCTGGAATCACGTGCGAAGGGACGTCGACGACCACCCCGGTGAACGAGGCCGGTTCATCCTGACCGGGTCCGCCGTGCCCGCGGATGACACGACGCGTCACAGCGGCGCCGGGCGATTCACGCGGTTGCGGATGCGCCCGATGTCTCTTGCCGAATCGGGCCACTCCTCCGGAGCGATCTCCCTGGCCGCCATGCTCGCCGGCGACGAGACGCGCGCGGCCGATCCAGGACTGAACATCACGGACCTGGCAGATTGCATCGCTGTCGGGGGCTGGCCGGAACTCATCAACGGAACGATGCACGACGCGCTCTTGACGCTGAGGGGATACCTCGACGATACCTGCCGGGTGGACCTTGCTCGACTCGATGGCGTCAGGCGCGACCCGATCAACGTGGCTCGCTTGCTCCGCTCAATAGCCAGGAACGTTTCGACTGCGGCGTCGGCGCGATCCATTGCTGCCGATGTCGGCGGGGCGGACGGACCGATCGACCACCACACCGTTCTTGATTACGTCGCCGCGCTGACGCGGCTCTTCGTGCTGGAAGATCTCGTCGCGTGGTCGCCGGCCCTTCGATCTCGAAGCATCCTGCGGACCGCCGCGACCCGCCACTTCGTCGATCCATCCCTGGCCCTCGCCGCCCTCGACGGGACGTCTGAGAGGCTCCTCCGGGACGTCGAGACGTTTGGGCTCATGTTCGAGGACCTGGTGGTTCGAGACCTGCGCGTCTACGCTCAGGCATCAGACGCCACCGTCTTCCATTACCGGGACAACACGGGATTGGAGGCCGATGCGATCGTGGAACAGCGTGACGGGACCTGGGCCGGCTTCGAGGTCAAGCTCGGTCAGGGGGGTATCGATGTTGCCGCCGAGAACCTCCTGCGCCTCGCGGGTCGGATCGACAGCGATCGGCACGGGGCTCCGGCCGCGCTCGCCGTGATCACAGGATGGGGATACGGATACCGGCGCCCGGACGGCGTCCTCGTTGTGCCAATCGGCGCGCTGGCGCCCTGATCGAGGGGGCTCGCCAGTCCGGCCTGTGGCGGGGTTTGGGTCGGGCGACGAGCCGATGTCCCCCGGAGCGCCAGGGAGTGGCTCGCGGCGAGCGCGCGTGCTGGTCCGCGGGCCACCCCCTGCCCGGTCGTGCCCGACCACGTGGAACGGTGACGGGGGCTCCGATCGGCGGCAATAGGTGACTGGGCGTAGTCCGGCCTCTCCGTGCGCCTCGCGGGCGATCGTGGCCGCCGTGGGAGCCTCCGTGCGCCGCCGGGATTACCGCGCCACCGGCACGATCGCTGCGGCATCGGCACGATGGCCACGCCGTTGGCACGCACGGCGGACCATCCGACCGGGGGGCGGGCCGAGATCGACCCTCACCGGTCGACTGGCACGCCCGCCGGACCGTCTGACGGATGTGGAGGGCGGCCAAGGCCGGGATCGCTGAATGGGCGGTCGGACGGCGCGCCGGGCGTTCCTTGGGCCGTCGGGGCCGGGCCCATCACTGTTTGACGGGCAGGCACGGTCAGCCGCTTCCAGACCATCGTGCGGCCCGCTTGCGGCGCTTCTCAGCGCGGGCCGAAACGGTAGGCGAACCCGGCGAGCGGCGGGCCGCCCGGCCACTCTCGGCCGAAGCCCATGACGCGGAAGCGGCCCATCGCCCCCGGATCCAGGAGCCGCATGAGACCGGAGCGCACTGCGAGGTAATCCTCCACCGTCGTTGAGGGATCGGCTTGAATGGCCTGCAGCAGGCTTTCGGTCCCGAGGCCGACGAGGAACTCCGCCTGGGTCGTAGTCCCGAGATGCTCGAGGCCCGCCGCGGCCGTAGCGCGCTCGACGGCCGTCACGTCGACATGCGCCGTCAGGTCCTGCCGACCCACATGCCGGTACGGGTCGTCGTGGACTCGATGGCGGAGGTAGGCGCGGAGCGTCCCATCGCGTCGTCGGATCGGGTCGTAGAGTTCTGCGGCCGGGTAGCCGTAGTCGATCAGCAGGAGCACCCCTCGCTCCAGACCAGCCGCGGCGGCGCCGACCCATGCGTCGATGGCCAGGCAGATCTCGGCCCGCTGGCCGTCGGCGAGGGTGACCCCCTCGGCTTCGAGGCGGTCGGCTAGGGCAGGTGTCGTGGGTGCCACCTCCACGTCGACCAATCGGGCATCGTCTCGGGCGCCGACCAGGACCTCCCGGAGCTGGCTCCCACGCTGGACAACTCGATGGACGGGCAGCGCATCGAGGACCTCGTTGGCGAGGATCAGCCCCGTGGCGGGGGCGACAGCGGGCGCATCGAGGATCGCGCCGAACCCGTCCTCGAGGAGCCTCGCCCGCAGCGCCTCGACCCGCCGTGCGTCGACTTCGAACGGCTGATACCGAACCGCCGCCAGCAGTTCCGATCCCGACGCCCGAAGCCCCGCGAGAATCGAGGCGGCCAGTGCGCCGTCGCCCGCCCCATGCTCCCGAATGACAAAGCGCCCCGGACGGCCCAGGCGCTGCCAAGCCTCCTCGATCGCTCGCGCCAGCGCCGCCCCGAAGACCGGATGGGTCTCAGGGGCGGTGAGGAAGTCGCCGGCGCGCCCAGGGCGGGCCTGGCTGGACCGGTAGTAGCCGCCGTCTGGGTCGTACAGCGCCAGATCCATGAACCGAGCGAACGTCATCGGCCCATCCCGCCCGATTTCCGCCCGGATCCGCGCCGCCAAGCCAGCGTCCTCGCCAACTGCTTCGAGGTCCGGCGGCGGGACGCGGCGCAGGCCCGGAGTCAGCTCCATGACCCACCCGGGACCAGTCGGACGCCGGCGCGGAAGGCTATCCGGGGCCGCCCGGCAAGCACTGCCTTGGCGGCCGACGACCTTCCCGTGGCGGCCATTCGCCTCAGATCAGCGTCCTCAACATCGTCTCCAGATGCTAGCGGAGGGGGTCGATCGGGAGCAAGGAGTCTCGAGCTCGGTAGCCGCTACCCTTGTGGCTATGGCGCACGAATTCATCTACACGACGTACAAGCTCGCACGGCACTACCCGCCGGATCGGACGGTGCTGGAGAACATTTCGCTCTCGTTCTTTCCGGGTGCCAAGATCGGGGTCATCGGCCCCAACGGCGCCGGCAAGTCCAGCCTGCTGCGGATCATGGCCGGGCTCGATGACGGCTTCGTGGGGGAAGCCCGCCTGACCCCCGGCTTCACCGTCGGCTACCTGAGCCAGGAGCCCGAACTCGACCCGTCCAAGGACGTCAAGCGCAACGTCCTCGACGGCGTGTCCGAGGTCCAGGGTCTCATCGATCAGTACAACGCCGTGATGGCCCGCTGGGCCGAGCCGGACGCCGACTATGACGCGATCGGCGCCGAACAGGCGGCGCTCGAGGACAAGATCGCCGCCGCCGATGCGTGGAACCTTGAGCGCAACGTGGATATCGCGATGGACGCGCTGCGCTGCCCGCCCGACGATGCCGAGGTCGCCATCCTGTCCGGCGGCGAGAAGCGCCGCGTGGCGCTCGCCCGCCTCCTCCTGCGCCACCCAGACCTGCTTCTGCTGGACGAGCCGACCAACCACCTCGACGCCGAATCGGTCTTCTGGCTGGAGCGCTTTCTCCAGGAGTATTCGGGCACCGTGGTGGCGATCACCCACGATCGCTATTTCCTGGACAACGTCGCCCAGTGGATCCTGGAGCTGGACCGCGGGCGGGGGATCCCGTTCGAGGGCAACTACTCGAGCTGGCTGGAGCAGAAGCTGGAGCGCCTGGGTCTCGAGCAGAAGACCGTCGACGCGCGCCAGCGCACCCTGGCGCGGGAGCTCGAGTGGGTGCGCCTTTCCCCGAGGGCCCGTCAGGCGAAGGGCAAGGCTCGACTCGGGGCGTATGAGCGGCTGATGGCCGAGGCCCAGGAGACGAGGGACACGGATCGCGAGCTTGAGATCGCCATCCCGCCCGGGCCGCGGCTCGGCGAAACCGTCATCGAGGTCAAGGGCCTCGGCAAGGCGTTCGGCGAGGTGGTGCTCATCGAGGACCTGTCGTTCTCGCTGCCGAAGGCCGGGATCGTTGGGATCATCGGGGCCAACGGGGCCGGCAAGACCACCTTGTTCCGGATGATCCTCGGCCAGGAGCCGCCGGATCGCGGCCAGATCGTCATCGGCGACACGGTCCAGCTGAGCTACGTCGATCAGAGCCGGGACGATCTCCAGGCGGACCGGACGGTCTACCAGGAGATCAGCGGCGGGGACGAGTTCATCAAGGTCGGGGCCCGGGAGCTACCGGCGCGTGCCTACGTCTCCAGCTTCAATTTCCGCGGCGCGGACCAGCAGAAGCCGGTCGGAACGCTGTCCGGCGGCGAGCGGAACCGGGTCCACCTGGCCAAGTTGCTGCGTTCGGGCGGCAACGTCCTGCTGCTCGACGAGCCGACAAACGACCTGGATGTGGACACGCTCCGCGCGCTGGAGGCCGGCCTCGAGTCATTCCCGGGCTGCGCCGTGATCATCAGCCATGACCGCTGGTTCCTGGACCGGATCGCCACCCACGTGCTCGCCTTCGAAGGCGACAGCGTGGTCCGCTGGTTCGAGGGCAACTTCACCGAGTACGAGGAATTCCGCCACCGGGCGCTGGGCACCGCGGCCGATCAGCCGCACCGCATCCGCTACAAGCGACTGGCCGGGTAAGACCGACGGTCCGCCCGGCCGGGCAAGCTCCTGGCCGATCGTAGGGCTCCCGCACGAACACATCTTCGGCGGCGACAGATGCACGCGGCTAGACCTCGGACAGGCGCGGTGTGGCCATCGGCTCGCGGCGCAGTCGAACGCGGCGCAACAGTTGGGCGTTGGCGGCCACCACGATGGTCGATACGCTCATGGCGATCGCGCCGACGGCCATCGGTAGGTCGATCCCCCAAGGGACCAATACCCCGGCGGCGACCGGGATGGCGACCAGGTTGTAGCCGGTGGCCCAGACCAGATTCTGGATCATCTTGGCGTAGGTGGCTCGGGACAGCTCGATCG
>JANNQZ010000237.1:0-7157 GCA_031401015.1 Chloroflexota bacterium
GGGCTTCGTCATGAACTCCACAACGAGCCCGAGGGTCCGCAGATCCTGGACGAGGTAATCGCCTGGATCCGCTCGCGTGCTAGGATCGCCCCGTAACTGAACACCGCCTCCGGGGAGCGCCTCGAGCGCTGAGAGTGTGGCAAGGGCCACAGACCCGCGGAACCTGATCCGGCTCGTACCGGCGAAGGAAGCAGGCCCGTCGACTCGCTGACGCCGTCCCCGTGAACCGGTGACCCGGTGCGCATGTCGAGGAGGTTCGGGGCCATGGCCAGCACTGCTCACGGAACCACGGTCGTTGCGCCGTTGCCGGATACCCGCTGGCGGACGCGAGACATCGTCATTGCCGCGGTCATCGGTGTCGCGTTTGGCGTCGTGTTCTGGGCCTGGGGCCTCGCCTGGTCCGCGTTCGACCCGGTGTTCGCCTTCGCGCCTCCCGCGAAGGACCTCCTTTACGCGGTCTGGCTGGTCCCAGCTGTCCTCGCGCCCTTGATCATCCGCAAGCCCGGGGCCGCGGTCTTCGCGGAGATGGTGGCCGCCGGGGTTTCGGCGCTGATCGGCAGCCAATGGGGCGTCGACACCCTGCTCTCGGGCTTCCTCCAGGGCGCGGCCGCCGAGCTGATCTTCGCGTTCACGCTCTATCGAATCTGGTCGTTTCCGATCCTCGCGCTGGCGGCAATTGCCAGTGCCCTTGCCGCCTGGCTGCATGACTGGGTCCTCTATTACGCGACGGTCGACACCACCGTGCAGCTCATTCGAGGCGTCGCCATGGCTGTCTCGGCGGTGGTCATCGTGGCCGGTGGGTCAGTGGCGCTCGCCCGTTCGCTCCGTTCGGCCGGCGTCCTCGAAGGCTTTCCGGACTGACCGCCGGAGTCATGCTGTGAGTCACCGGCACACCGCCGCAACCCCGAGCTGCGGACCGTGGCACTCGCATAACCGCACGCACGGACTGGTACTGAGAGGCACCCGTCGTCCGGTCGAGTCGAGGCTGCACTCCCACGCTCAGCGAGCGCAGGTTGCCCGCCGAAGGTGGCAGATTTGAGGTCGTGAACCGAGGAATCGATCCGTATCAGTCTGATGGCGCGGTTATGCGGAGACCAGCGACCTATTTCGGGACTCCCGTCGCGCCTCGACCTCGGAGCGCGCCGGTGGAGCTCGCCGCGAGCGATCTGACGGTCACCTACAAGGGCGCGTCAACGCCGGCTCTCCAGGGCGTCTCCGTCGAGGTGCCGGCCGGGGCGTGCCTGCTGATCGTCGGACCGTCGGGGAGCGGCAAGAGCACGTTCGGACTGGCGCTTGCCGGGTTGGTCCCGCGCGAGATCCGCTCGACGATGACTGGGTCCCTGACGGTTGACGGGGTGGAGACTCGAGCGGCCGAGCCTTCCGCGCTGGCGGCGAAGGTCGGAATCGTCTTTCAGGATCCGGGCAGCCAGCTGGTCATGGAGCGCGTCGAGGACGAGGTCGTGTTCGGGTTGGAGAACCGCGGTTGGCTGCCGGAGGCGATGCGCGGCCGGGTGCCCCAGGTCATCGCCGAAGCCGGGCTGGCCGGGCTGGAACGGCGCCGGTCGAGTCGGCTGTCGGGCGGGCAGCAGCAGCGCCTGGCGGTCGCCGGCGTTCTGGCACCCGAGCCGGGTTGTCTTGTGCTCGACGAGCCGACCTCGAACCTGGACCCGGACGGCGCGGCGGCGCTGTTCGCGCGGCTTGCCGATCTGCGCGCTGCGCGCGCCGTGACCCTCGTACTCATCGAGCACCACATCGACCTTGCTTGGCCGCTCGCCGATCTCGTGCTGGCGCTGGACCGCGACGGGTCGATGATCGATGTCGGGCCGCCGGCCGAAGTGCTGGGGCGGTCGCGGGATCGGATGGGAGCGGCGGGGACCTGGCTGCCAGGAGATGGACCACCCACTGGCGCGAGCCTGGCACCCGGTCCCATCGCCAGCGAATCGGTGGTGATCGCTCGCGGCGTCTCGTTCGGGTATGAGCCTACGGCACCCGTCCTGGCCGGCGTCGACCTCGAAGCCAGGGCAGGGGAGCGGCTTGCACTCGTGGGCGCGAATGGGAGCGGCAAGTCGACCCTTGCGCGTCTCCTCGCCGGGCTGCTCCGACCGGACCGGGGAACGGTTCGTCTGGGTGGTGACGACCCGACCCGGTTACCGTCTGCCGTCCTCGCCCGGCTTGCCGGCTACGTTTTTCAGAATCCCGAATCGGGGTTTCTCAGGGATCGCGTCATCGACGAGGTGATGTTGGGTCTGTCCGCGGCCGAGCGCGCAGCGGCCCCGGACGTCATGGGCCGGCTCGGCCTGCCGCTCGAAGCCTTCGGTGACCGGAACCCATACCGTCTGAGTGGTGGTGAGGCGCGCCGCCTTTCGCTGGCCTGCACCCTCGTCAGGTCGCCGGACCTGCTGGTCCTCGATGAGCCGACGTATGGCCAGGATCGCCTCGGCTATGAGGCGCTGATCCGGATCCTCGACGAGCAGGTGGACGGAGGGACGGCGCTCGTCGTGGCGACCCATGACCGCCGGTTTGTCGCGGACGTCGCGACCCGCGTGATCACCCTGGCCAACGGCGCGCTGACATCATGATCGGGGTGACGCCGTGATCGTGGCGCGCGACCTGGCGCCGGCTCAGCTCGACGGTGTCCTTGGCCAAACGAGCCCCGTTCTCAAGCTGGGCATCGCGCTCGCCTGGTTGATCGGTCTAGCGACCACCACCGCATGGGCCCCGCCGATCGTGCTCGCCGCGACCGCCGTGACCGCGGCCCTGAGCGTGGGTCGCGTCCCGACCGCGAACCTCGCCCGGGCGGTGGCACCGCTCTGGCTTGCCGCCTTCGGTCTCGCCTTCTTCAACACGGTCTTCGGCATCGCCAACGCCGATCCCACATCGAGCACGGTCCTGACCCTGGGGCCCTGGCGCGTCACGGCGGAGGCGATCGACGCTGGGGTCGGCCTCGGCCTGCGCGTCCTTGCCATCGGCGCGGTCGGGGCGGTCTTCGCCCTCACCACAGACTCGACCCGGCTGGTCGACGCCCTCGTCCAGCAGGCTCGCGTCCCCGAGCGGTTTGCGTACGGCGCCCTCGCCGCCTACGGCTCGATCCCGCGGTTCGGCGAGGACCTGGCGAACCTGCGGGCAGCCCGGCGAATCCGCGGCTTGCGCGGCACCTGGCACCCGCGGATCCTTGTCGGCCTTCTCGTCCTCGCCATCCGCCACGGAGATCGGATGGCCCTGGCCATGGATGCGCGAGCCTTCGGCTCGGAACCGCGGTCGCGCTACCGGGATGTGCGGTGGAGTCGGCTGGACCTCGTGGTCGGTGCGGCGGGCCTGGTCGGGCTCGTCGGGGCCTTGGCCGTCGGTCGCTGAGCCGCACGACGCCGCCGCGATGTCGCCAGGCCTTTGTTGCCGCTGGAACGAGAGGCGGTGTCGAGGCCGCGCAGTAGAGCCGGACGGCCGCGCCGACGGCCTCGTTCTCGACAAGTTCCCGCGCCCAAGTGATTGAAGTCGTTGCCCCGACTGGCTACCGGAGGTGATCGCCCGCTACAATCTGAGGCCGCCGCCCGGCCGATGGCCCATGTTTCGAGACTCGTCGTCGGGCATGACGGAACGGAGGTCGGAGTGCCATATCGGTCGTCGGCAGGGCGGACGCTGCTCGGGATCTTTGCCGCGTGTCTCGTGCTCGCGACGATCCTCGCGCTGGCACTGGGGTTCGATCTTCTGGTTACCCCGCCAGATATCCCGGACACCCTCGACCTTCCCGGCCGGCTGGAGGCACTCCAGCCATACCGTCAGTCCGTGTGGCCGTTCGACGCGGCGTCGACCCTGCTCTTTGTGGTCGGTTTCGGTTCACTGACGCTGGCGGCTGGTCCGATCGCCTCGCTCGCTGGCGCCGATCGGCGAGCGGGGACTCTCAAGTCGTCGATCCTTGCCAGCGGCCTCCTGGGAGTCACCGCCGGCCTGCTCTACATCGGTGCAACCCAGGTGACGATCGCATTGCAGTACTGCGATTGCGGGTTCAAGGCGGAGGAGACCATCAGCCAGTTCTGGGCGATCAAGATCGTCCAGGGAGCGACGAACTGGCTGGGCTACGGCGCGATCGTCTTCGGCGCGATCGCGGTCGCGCTGTCGGCGCTCGTCCTGGGCCGACGCGACCTGCCGCAGGTGTGGCGTTGGACGTCCTGGGGTGCGGCCGTTCTGCTCATCCTGAGCATTGTCCTGCAAGAGGTTAGCGACACGCCGGCGGGCGACCTGGTTCAGGCCGTGGCGTCGGGTCTCCTGTTGCCGGCCTGGGCGGTCATGCTGGCGGTGCGTTTCGAACGCCTCGATCCTGTGCCTGGCTAGGGCGAGATCGGCGATGCCGACCTTCTGACCATGACTTCGTTGCGTCCTGCGGAGCAGCGTCAAGTGAGCGCCGCGCGAACGATCGTCTTCTTCCCGGAGGGAGCCTTCGGGCCGACGAACAACTGCGTCGGGATCGGCAACGTCCTCCGCGAGCGCGGCCACCGGGTCGTGTTCATCGTCGAGGAGTCGTTCGCCGGGACCCTTGAGGCCAAGGGCTTCGAGGAACGACGGATGCGCCTGGGGCCACCGTCGCCTGAGCCGGAGGTTCCCGGCCAGTTCTGGATCGACTTCATCCGCGACACGGCGCCCGTCTTTCGCAAGCCCACGATCGAGCAACTCGGCGACTTCATCGCCCCCACCTGGCAGGCGCTGATCGACGGCGCCAAGTACGTCAACCCTCGCCTGACCGAGATCTTCGACGAGGTGGCACCGGACGTGATCGTCGAGGACAACGTCGTGGCCTTCCCGGCGATCACGGCCAGCCGAAGGCCGTGGGTCCGGATCGTGTCCTGCAACCCGATGGAAATGAAAGATTCGTCGATCGCCCCATTCTCGTCCGGGTATCCGGTCGCGGACCGCAGCGTCTGGCCACGATTCCTCGAGGAGGTCCGGCGGACCCACGGCGATATGTGGAACGATTTCGACGCCTTCTGCCGGGAGCACGGCGAGGCGGGCCTGAGCTATGGCCCACTCGGGCCGGACTTCATCGCCGAGTCGCCCTACCTGAACCTCTACTCGTACCCCGCCGAGGCCGACTACGAACGCTCGCGCCCCCTTGTCCCCACGTGGCACCGAATGGATTCCACGGTCCGGGCCGCCGACACGACCTGGGAGCTGCCCCACGACCTCCGCGAACGCGACGGGGCGCTGATCTACCTGTCGCTGGGGAGTCTCGGCTCCGCAGACGTGGGGCTCATGCAGCGGCTCGTCGACCTGCTGGCGACGACGGAGCACCGCGTGATCGTGAGCAAGGGGCCGCTAGCGGACCAGATCACCCTCCACGACAACCAGGTCGGCGAGAGCTTCCTGCCGCAACCGGCGATCTTGCCGCAGGTCGACCTCGTCATCACGCACGGCGGCAACAATACGGTGACGGAGTGCTTCCATCACGGCAAGCCGATGATCGTGCTGCCCCTCTTCTGGGACCAGGTCGACAACGCCCAGCGCGTCGACGAGACCGGGTTCGGCCGCCGCCTCGCGACCTACGACTTCCGCGACGAGGAGCTGACCGACGCGATCGACGAACTGCTTGCCGATGAGCCGCTGGCCGCCCGGCTCGCCGCGATGTCCACTCGCATTAAGTCCACCTCCGGCACCGTCCGCGCCGCGGACTTGATCGAGGGTGTCGCCCGCGCTAGTTGTAACGCCTGATGGTGGAAGGCCGACCTGCTAAAGCGTGATTGACATCATCGCCTTCGTGGAGAAGTTGACGCCCGTGTGCGGGACGGACGACCTCCGCAAGGCTAGGATGGCGACACGCACCACTCGACCCGCCACGCCCCAGGAGGCAGTCCCGTGACCGACACCCTCGAGCGAGTCAAGACGTACCAGCAGTTCATCGGCGGCGAGTTCGTGGATGCCGCAGACGGCCGGACGGCCGACGTGATCAACCCGGCGAATGACACCGTCATCGCCAACGTCCCGGCGAGTTCGCAGGAGGACGTCAACCGGGCCGTTGGCGCCGCGGCCACGGCCTTTGAAACCTGGAAGAAGTCGACGCCCCAGGATCGATCGCTGCTCATGCTCAAGATCGCCGACGCGCTCATCGCCAATGCGGACCGGCTCGGTCGACTCGAGAGCGCCAATGCCGGCAAGCCGGTCGGCGCCGCGATCGACGAAATCGGCGTGTGCGCGGACCTGTTCCGCTTCTTCGCCGGCGCCGCGCGGGTGATGGACGGTCTCGCTGCCAACGAGTTCGTGGCCGGCCACACCTCGATCATCCGGCGCGACCCGATCGGGGTCATCGCCTCGATCGCCCCGTGGAACTACCCGCTCTACATGGCCAGCTGGAAGCTGGGGCCGGCCCTGGCGACGGGCAACACCGTGGTCCTCAAGCCGTCCGCGCGGACGCCCCTGTCTGCGCTCGCCTTCGCGGAGCTCCTGTCCGGGATCCTGCCGGCCGGCGTGGTCAACGTCCTGTCCGGCTCAGGCGCCGACATCGGCGATGCCCTGGTCAGCCATCCGACCGTCCGGATGGTGTCGATCACCGGCGACACCGTGACGGGGAAGCGGGTGGCCAGGCTGGCGGCCGAAACGGTCAAGCGGCTGCACCTCGAGCTCGGTGGCAAGGCGCCGGTTATCGTGTTCGACGACGCCGACGTGGACCTCGCGGCCGAGACTCTTCGATTCGCGGGCTACTGGAACTCGGGCCAGGACTGCACGGCGGCGACTCGCGTCATCGCCGGTCCGGCCGTCTACGACCGGTTCGTCTCGGCCCTGGCCGACCAGGTCCGGACCATCAAGTGGGGCGACCCGGCCGAGGGCGGCGACATCGAGATGGGTTCGCTGATCGCACAGGCCCACGCGGACAAGGTCCAGGGCATGGTCGACCGGGCGCGGGCCGGCGCAGAGATCGTCGTCGGAGGCGTGCGGCCCGATCGGGCGGGCTCCTATTACGCCCCCACGGTCATCGCTGGGCCGGACCAGAAGTCGGAGATCATCCAGGACGAGATTTTTGGCCCGGTCGTCACGGTCCAGCGCTTCAGCGACGAAGATCAGGCCGTCAAGTGGGCGAACGACACCCCCTTCGGTCTGGCCTCATCGATCTTTACGACCGACATCGGCAAGGCGATGCGCGTGGCCAAGGCGCTGGAATTCGGACACGTTTG
>JANNQZ010000238.1:0-2181 GCA_031401015.1 Chloroflexota bacterium
GGATCCCGTTGTTCGGCACGCTTCTTGGGCTGGAAGTTGATGGTGACCTCCTGGTCGGTGTCATGAGTGCACCGGCGCTCGGCGGCCGCTGGTTCGCCCGACGGGGTGGGGGAGCCTGGGCGACCGTGGCGGTCGGCCCGGATGCGGGGCAGCGGCGGCGGATCCGCGTTTCGAGGGTGACGGCGCTCGCCGACGCCCATCTGCTCTACGGATCGCCCCGGGACATCGAGGAGAGCGGTGTCGCGCCCGGGTTCGCTGCATTGGTCGGCGACGTCTGGCGCGATCGCGGATTCGGCGATTTCTGGGGCTACGCCCTGGTCGCGGAAGGGGCCGCGGAGGCCATGGTCGAGGTCGGCCCCAAGAGCTGGGACCTGGCCGCCCCGCTCGTCATCGTCGAGGAGGCCGGGGGTCGTCTGACCGATCTACGCGGGGAACGGACGATTCACTCCGGCACCGTTCTAGCGACCAACGGGCCGCTCCACGCCGAGGTGCTTGAGCGCCTGCGAGGCTGAGCTGACATCAGCCACCAAGTGATCCGCCTTGGCCGGATTCCGTTGCTGGCCTCACGCCTCCGCGGCGGCCAGGCTTGCCTCGAGGATCTCCAGTGCCTGGTCCACCTCGGCGGCGGTCGTGACGAGCGGCGGGATGATCCGGCTCACATTCCCGTATGAGCCGGCCGACAGCACGATCAGTTTGCGGCTCAGCGCGCCGGCGATGACCCGCTTCGCCAGGTCCGCGTCCGGTGTGCGCCCATCGCCCGCCCCCGGTTTCACGAACTCCATGGCCACCATGCAACCGAGACCTCGGACGTCACCAATGGCGGGGTGGTCCGCCTGAAGCTCCCGGAGGCCGCCGGCAAGCTGCGCGCCGCGAGCCCGGGCGTTGGCGATCAGGTCCTCGTCCTCGATCACGTCAAGGGTCGCCAGCGCGGCCGCGCACGAGACGATGTTGCCGCCATAGGTCCCGCCATGGGTGCCCGGTTGCCAGGCGGCCATCAGTTCCGAGCGCGCCACGATCCCGGAGAGCGGCATGCCCGAGGCGATCCCCTTGGCGATGACCAGGATGTCCGGCTCCACGTGCCAGTGCTGGACCGCGAACATCTCCCCGGTCCGCCCAAAGCCCGTCTGGACCTCGTCGGCGATCAGCAGGATCCCGTGCTCGCGGGTGATCTCGCGAAGACGGGGCAGGAACCCGGGCGGCGGGACGACATAGCCACCCTCGCCCTGGACGGGTTCCACGATGATCGCGGCTACCCGGTTCGGGTAGATGACCTGGTGGAAGAGGAGGTCCAGTTCGGCCTCCCAGTCGCAGGAACAAGTGGCATCCGGCGCGTGTGAGCCGCCCGCCGCCCGGTAGCAGTACGGGAACTTGGTGTGGTAGACGCTTCCGGGCAGGGGCTCGAAGGCGGCCCGGTAGACGTCCTTCGCGGTCGTGAGGGCCATCGTCTGGGCGGTCCGGCCGTGGAAGCCGCCGCGAAAGCTGATGATGACTGGCCGGCCCGTCGCGACCCGGGCCAGTTTGACGGCCGCCTCAACCGCCTCCGCACCCGAGTTGGACAGGAAGGCGCTCCACGGACCGCCGGGGAGCAACCTGGCAAGGCGCTCGTAGAGCCGCAGGCCCGGCTCGTGGAAGACGATGTTCTGTTGGCCGTGGAGGAGCTTCGCGGCCTGGGCCTGGATCGCCGCGACCACCCGCGGGTGAGCGTGGCCGGTGTTCGTTACGCCGATCCCCGATGAATAGTCGAGGTACCGCTCCCCGTCCCGGGTGATCAGCCACGAACCCTCGCCTCGCTCGACGTCCAGGCTGGTGATCCGGCCCCAGACCGGCGGCACCACGGAATGGTCGGGGAGGGGACCGGCCGAGGTCGAGGCTCGCGCGTCACGGTCCAAAGTGGTCATGGCGTCATTACTCCTCGATTTCCACGGCATTTCGACGGGCCCTATCGGTCTGCACTTCGACCCGACCTCCCTGGCAGATGGTACCCAAGCGGGAGATCCGTGATCGGCGTACCTCGCGCGGGACGAGCCACTCGTTTCGGCGATCGAGGTCGAGGGGCCGGGTGGCCACCATCCCTGTGCCAGCCGCCCCTTCTGGCCGGATGGACGGCTTCGCCCCGCCGGCCCCGCCCCCGCCCCGCCGGCCCCGCCCCTGGAACGGCCGGCCCCGCCCCTGGAACGGCCG
>JANNQZ010000239.1:0-8039 GCA_031401015.1 Chloroflexota bacterium
GGGCGGCCTCGACGGCGGCGATGACCCGATCCTTGTTGTCCGGCGACGGAGAGCGGCTGCGCCAGTACTCGAGCATCGCCGAACACATGCGGACGGCGGTGTCAGGATCGGATTCGAGGCTCCATTCGAGGGCCGTGCCGAGATTCTCGATCTCGCTGTCAAGGCGGTCCAGCCAGTCCACCATCGTCGGACCGTGGAGCTCCGCTGCGGCCGCCTCTGCGAGCGCCGCAAAATACTCCATGTGGCGACCGGCGATCTCCTCCGCCTCGCCGCTTTCAATGAGCCGCTCCCGGGCATACTGGCGGATCGTCTCGAGCATCCGGTAGCGGGTGGTCGGGCCTCGGTCGACGTTGACCAGCGATCGATCCACGAGGCGGGCCAACCGATCAATGGTTTCCATGACAGCGCGATCAGACGCACTCGCAGACGAGCCGCGGGTGCCGCCAGGATCCCCGCCCTCGCCGACGATCCGAGCTGCCGCCCCAGCAGTCCAGCCGCCGGCGAAGATGGCTACGCGGCTGAGCAGCCGCCTGTCATTCTCTGTGAGGAGGTCCCAGCTCCAGTCGATCAGGGCGTGGAGCGTCTGCTGGCGAGGGACGGCGCTCCGTCGGCCGCCCGTCAGCAGGCGGAACCGGTCACCGAGGCCAACCGCGATCTCCTGCGGCGACATCGACGAGACCCGGCCGGCGGCGAGCTCGATCGCCAGCGGGATCCCGTCCAGTCGTCGACAGATCTCGGCCACGGCCGGCACATTCTGGGCGGTCAGCTCGAACGACGGGAGGACGGCGCTGGCCCGCTGGGCGAAGAGGCGGACGGCCTCGGTCGCCGCCGCCTCGCCGATGTCCACCATCGCCGGTCCGCCGACCCGGCCTCGGTCGAGGCCTCCCGGGCAGGTCAGCGACGGGACCTGGACCACCGCCTCGCCGGACACCGCCAGCGCCTCGCGGCTGGTCGTCAGGATTCGAAGCCCGGGCGCCCCGGCAAGCAGCCGGTTCGCGACATCGGCGACGCCGTCGATCAGGTGCTCGGCATTGTCGACCAGGAGCAGGATCTCCTTGGTGGCGAGGAATTCAGCGATGGTCTCCATCGCGGGCCGGCCCGGCACCTCGGGGACCCCGAGGGCCCGGGCGCATTCCGGCGCGATCTGGACAGGATCGCTGAGCGGGGCAAGTTCCGCGAGCCAGACACCGTCCGGAAAACGCCCCGCGATCGCGCCGGCCGCCTCGAGCATCAGCCGCGTCTTGCCCGTCCCGCCCGTCCCGATGAGGGTCACCAACCGGGCGCGCTCGAGCAGCCGCCCGACCTCGGCGCGCTCATGCTCGCGACCGACAAACGAGGTGACCTGAACGGGCAGGTTGGACCGCCGCGTGCTCAGCGAGCGCAGGGGCGGGAAGTCCCGTGGCAGGTCGACCGCAGCGACCTGGAAGATCTGTTCGGGTCGGTCGAGATCGCGGAGCCGATGCGACCCACGGTCGATCAGCTCGATCTCGTCCGGAAGTTGATCGCGCGCAAGAGCAGCGGCGACCGCCGACAGCAGGATCTGGCCGCCGTGCCCGATGGCCAGGATCCGGGCGTCGCGGTTGAGCGCCGGGCCAAAGAAGTCGCCGTCGCGCGACTCGGCCGCCCCGGCGTGGATCGCGACCCGGACGCGGAGCGGGCCCGTCGCTCCCCACCCGCTGTCACGAAGCGCGCGCACCGCGGCCAGGGCGGCCATCACGGCGCTGACCGGGTCGTCGAAGACCGCCAGGACGCCGTCGCCCATCGTCTTGATGACGGCACCGCGACCCAATTCGATGGCCCCGCGAACGAGTCGATCGTGAACCGCGAGCGCCGCGCCCATCGCGTCCCCGTGCTCCTCCCAGAGACGGGTGCTGCCCTCGATGTCGGTGAGCAGGAACGTCGAGATCGGGATGCCGCCGGATTCGAACCGGGTACCGGCCGCCGGGTCCTCGATCTCGGTCATGAACTGGTCAACCGGTGCAACGCCGGTGTCGGCGTCATTGGGTCGTCCAGCGCGGCCAGCGCCGCGGGCTCCAGCGCCCGCCATTCGGCCCAGGCGGTGATCGCCTCATAGCCGCGGGCCAGCTCGAACAGGCCCGCCTCTGTCCACGGCGCACCGATCAGCTGGAGCCCGACGGGCAACCCCTCCGATAGCCCGCACGGGATGGAGATGCCGGGCAGCCCGGCCATGTTGACCGGGAGCGTGCAGGCGTCCGACAGATACATCGCCACCGGATCGGCGAGCCGATCCCCAAAACGGAACGCGACGGTCGGGCTGGTCGGGGCAACGATGGCGTCGAAGCCGCGCGCCCAGACGGCGTCGAAGTCCGCCTTGATCAGTGTCCGCACCTTCTGGGCCTTGAGGTAGAACGCGTCGTAATAGCCGGCCGACAGCGCGTACGTCCCGAGCATGATCCGGCGCTTCACCTCCGGACCAAACCCTCGGCCACGGGTGGCCAGGTAGTTGGCCAGGACGTCACCCTCGCCGTGGTGCGACCCGAAGCGCAGGCCGTCGTAGCGAGCAAGGTTGGCCGAGGCCTCCGCCGGGGCCACGATGTAGTAGGTGGCCAGGCCGTAGTCCGTGTGGGGCAGGCTGACCTCCTCGACGATCGCGCCGGCACCTTCGAGCGCGGCGACCGCCTCGCGGACGCGCGCCTCGACGCCTGGCTCCATGCCCGAGACGAAGTACTCGCGGGGCAACCCCAGCCGCTTACCCCGCAGCAACGTGGCGGCTTCGTCGTCATTCGCCGGCAGCGCGGTCAAGCTGGCCGGGACTGGCTGTGGTGAGGAGGTGGAGTCCCGGTCGTCTCGTCCAGCGATGGCGTGCAACAGTGCCGCGGCGTCCCGGACATCCCGGGCGAACGGCCCGATCTGATCGAGCGAGCTGGCGAAGGCGACGATTCCGTAGCGACTGACCCGGCCGTAGGTCGGCTTCATGCCGACGATTCCGCACAGGGCCGCGGGTTGTCGGATGGAGCCACCGGTGTCCGTGCCGATGGACAGCGGCGCGTGGAAGGCCGCGACCGCCGCCGCCGATCCCCCGCTGCTGCCGCCCGGAACTCGATCCAGCGCCCACGGGTTGGCCGTCGGCCCGAAGGCCGAGTGCTCGGTCGACGAGCCCATGGCGAACTCGTCCATGTTGGTCTTGCCCAGGATCACCGCCCCCGCCTCGCGCAGACGCTCGGTGATGTGGGCGTCGTACGGCGCCCGGTACCCCTCGAGGATTCGCGAGCCCGCGGTGCATTGCCCGCCCTTGACGGACACGAGATCCTTCAGCGCCACAGGGATACCCAGCAGGGGGCGTAACCGGTCGAGGGCCCTGGCCCGGTCCGTCCGGGCCGCCCCCAGCCGCGAATCTGCGGCATCGGCCTCGGCGAGCGCCCGATCACGGTCGATCGTCAGCCAGGCGTTGAGTGCCCGGTTGTCGCGCTCGGCGGCACGCAAGTGCGCCTCGGTGAGGTCACGTGACGAAACCTGGCCCGACCGCAAAAGCCCAGCCATCTCGTGGGCGTGAAGGCGAGTCAGGTCGGTCATCGGGCAGACTCAGCGTTCGTCGAGGATGGCAGGCACAACGATGAAGTCCCCCTGCCGTGCCGGTGCATTCGCGAGGACCGCCTCCACGGGCAGCGACGGGCGCACGACATCCTCGCGCAGGATGTTCTCGAGCTCGATGGTCTGGGCGGTCGGGGCGATGTCATCGGTTGGCAGTTCGGCGAGGATCGCGTACTGATCCAGGATGTGGTTGAGCTGCCCTTCGAGTTGCGTCAACTCGACTTGGGTCAGCCCAAGCCGTGCCAGATGAGCGACGTGCTCGACGTCCGAACGGGAGAGCGTGGCCATCGCTCGATCATATCCGACGCGCCCGCTACGATCGCCCTGTGCCGACCCCGCTGATCCGCCCCATGACGCCCGCCGATGTCGAAGCCGCCGCGGATGCCATCGGGCGCTCCGGTTGGGGCGATCGCCGTACCAGACTGGCCTGGAGCACGAGCCACCCGGGTTGCCAGCCGCTCGTCGCCGACGCTGAAGGGACGATCGTCGGGACCGGGATGGCCACGATCAACGGGTCGGTTGGCTGGATCGGCACGATCTGGGTGGATCCGGCATGGCGCGGGCACGGACTCGGCACAGCCCTGACGCAGGCCACGATCGAGGTTGCCGAGGCCGCCGGGTGCGCGACGCTCCTGCTGGTTGCCACCGAGGCCGGACAGCCGCTCTACGAACGGCTCGGCTTTCGGGTCCAGGACCGGTATCGGACGATGGAGGCAGCGGGGCTGGCGACCGGCGATCCGGACGAACGGATCCGTCCGTTCCAGGCGTCCGACCTCACGGCCATGCTGGTGCTGGACGCGGTTGTGACCGGCGAGGACCGCGCGCACATGCTGAGCGCGCTCGCCGCGCCGGACACCACCCGCTGCCTCGTGGGTCATGACGGGACGCTGGGTGGCTTCGTGATCCGGGCACCGTGGGGCGGCGGCGCAACGATCGCCCCTGACCCCGACGACGCCCTCGCCATCCTGCAAGCGCGACGGCTGGCGACGGGTTCTGGCAAGCGTATCCGGGCGGGCGTCCTCGAGACCAATCAGATCGGCCTCGATCGATTGCTGGGCGAGGGCTGGGTCGCTGCCTGGCAGGCGCCGCGCCTGATCCGAGGTGAGATGCCAGCTTGGCGGCCCGAGGCGATCTGGGGCCAGTTTGATCACGCGGTAGGTTGACCCAGCGACGATCTGCGATGGTCTCGCCGGGTCGATGACCCCACTGGCGGCTCGCAAATGACCCGATCAGGCCATGGTGCGCCGATGGCCGCTCGGGCATCCTTCGCCGACCACACATCAGCACGCCCTTGATCCAGGGTCGTCGGCGAGCGGGCGCCATCGACCGCGCTGGCCGCGGGCGGCGCGGGCCACGCGCGGAGCCCGGTGGCAGGCACACCATCTGGCGAAGGTGACCAGGGCACGAACACGACACGGGGAGCGGCACATTGACGTTGCTGATCGAGACGGCCTGTCTTGGGTGCGGGACACCCGCCGGTCGAAGCCAGGCGACGTTCTGTCGTCGCTGTGGACTTCCGTACGGGGAGCCGCCCCCCGCCCATGTCGAGTTGCCGTCATGCCCGGTCTGTTATCAGACCGTCGATGACGACGGGCGACTCGCCAGCCTCGATCGAACCGGCCACCGTGTGGATCTCGTCCGCCACCAGGCCGAGCACGAGCAGCACCCGGTCGGTGACGACGATTGGCTCGAATCCTTGCGACAGGGCGACACCATTCGGATTGGCCGCTGGTCCGCGCCGTTCGACGTCGTTCGACGCTATCTCGTGACCGGGCAGGTCCAGGCAGGGCGTGGACGTGCGCTGGCCCACGATGCGATCGTCAACGCGATGACCCAGATCCGCCGCTGGGGCCCAGACGGCGTCGTCTTCGGAGATCGGCCCGACTGGGCTGCGGCCCGTGCCGCGGTGACCCAGTTCATGGAGCGGTACGCGGCCAACCTCCACCGCCGGTAACCGTGCGCCGCGCGCCGGCGCCCTGATCGACCTGCTGATGGATTTCGCGAGCCGCCCGGATGCCCGATTCCAGCGCTCCCTGGATCCAGGCGTGCTGGAGCGAGCAGTGCTCCCCGGCGAAGTAGTCACGACTGCCATCGAATGCGCGACGCCCGCACTCTCGCGATCCCCGCCCCAGAACGCAAGGTGGACCATCGGACCGGCGACGAGCGGCGGAGGGACCGCGAACCGCCCGGATGGGCAACTCGTCGGTCGGCTGGCGCGCCGGGCAGACCAACCGACGGAGTCGGAGGGTGGCCCGGACCCGGATTGTCGGGCTGCTGGTCGGATGGCGCGCCGGGGGTTCCAAGGAGTCCGGACCCTGAACCGTCACGTCGGCGAGGGCAGGCGATCCTCGAATGCGCGCCCGTCGAGGCAGACCCAGCCCGCCCAGTCGCAGCGCGCGCCGCCGCCCCGCCGAGCCGCAGCGCGCCGCTACCGATCCAGCCGCCCCGCTGTGCCTGCCGCCCCAGCCGCTCCTAGCCGCCGCGCCCGTTCCTTGGGTTCTGCTCTGAAGGTCCCGGACGGTGGCAACAACGTCAGCTTCGGGACACGGACGGCCGGCCCAATCATCCAGGATCGGGAATGCCAGCCTGCCCGCCGAGCAACTGGCGGAAGCCCGCCTCGTCGAGGATCGGGACGCCAAGCTCCTGGGCCTTGGCCAGCTTGGAGCCCGCCGACTCGCCGGCCACGAGGTAGTCGGTCTTCCTCGAGACGGATCCGCCCGGCTTGCCTCCCGCGGCGCGGATGGCCGCCTCCGCCTGTTCCCGGCTCAGGCCTTCGAGGGTCCCTGTGACGACGATCGTCATCCCGGCCAATGGACCAGCGGCGGCGGCCAGGCGTGGCGACGGCAGATCTACCTCGACCCCGGCAGCCGCCAGGTCGTCGAGGACGCCGCGACCGGGTCCGCCCGACCCCAGCCAGGCGGCCAGCGCGGCGGCGACGGTCGGGCCGATCCCATCGATCTCCTCGAAACGCGCCGGCTCCTCGCTGGCCACTCGCTCCAGGTGCGCGCCAGCTCGCGCGAGCCAATCATTGCCGGCGGGGACCTCGGCGGCCAGCCAGGCGGCGAGCTCGATCGCGGTCGTCCAGCCGACCTGCGGGATACCCAGCGCCGCGATGAGGCGTTCGAGCGGCCGGCGCTTCGACTTCTGGATCGAGGCGTACAGGTTCTCCGCACTCTTGCGGGCGAACCGGTCCAGCCCCTCCAGGTCCTCGACGGACAGTCGGTAGAAGTCGCCGCGACGCCTGATCAGCCCCCGCCCGAGGAGCTGCTCCAAAACCTTCCAGCCGGCGCCTTCGATGTCCATGCCGCCACGCCCCGCGAAGTGGGCGAATTCCTGCCCGACGCGCGCCGGGCAGGCCAGATTGGGGCAATAGACCCGCACGGCACCTTGGTCCTGCACCACGGCCGTCCCGCAGACCGGGCATGCCGTCGGCATCTCGAATGCGCGCTCGGCGCCCGTCCGGCGATCGACGAGCGGCCGAACCACCTCCGGAATCACGTTGCCGGCCTTCTGGAGCACCACCCAGTCACCGATCCGGATGTCCTTCCGCCGGATCTCGTCGAGGTTGTGGAGCGTGGCCCGGGCGACGGTGGATCCCGACACCTTCGTCGGGGCGAGGTGGGCGACGGGGGTGAGCGTGCCTGTTCGCCCGACGTACGGCACGATGTCCTCCACGAAGGATTCGACCTGCTCGGGCGGGAATTTGAACGCAATGGCCCAGCGCGGGGCGCGGCTCACCATCCCGAGGCGAGCCTGTTGGTCCACCCGGTCGACCTTCACCACCACGCCATCGGTCTCGTACGGGAGGTGGTGGCGGGCCTCTCGCCAGCGCTCGGTGAAGTCGATCACGCCGTCGATGTCGAGACCCTGGGCATGCTCCGGATTGACCGGAAAGCCGAGGGTTGCGAGCCTCACGAGCGCGTCGGACTGGGACCGCAGCCCCGGCGCCGCCGACTCGACAGCTCCCGTGACGCCACCGAACAGGGTTGCCTGGGCGCCGGCCCCATCGTCCTCGTGTTCGACCAGCTGATACAGCCAGGCCGACAGGCGACGGCTGGCGGTCACACCCGGGTCGAGCTGACGGAGCGAGCCCGCGCCGCTGTTGCGCGGATTGGCGTAGAGCGGGAGCCCCGCGTCCTCGCGCTCGGCGTTGATCCGGGCGAATTCTGCCCTGGGCATGAAGACCTCGCCGCGGACTTCGATGTCAACCGGCTCGGTCAAACGGGCCGGAATCACGGAGATCGTGCGCAGGTTAGCCGTGACATCCTCACCGGTCGTGCCGTCCCCACGGGTCGCCCCCTGCACGAACCGGCCACGCTCGTAGCGCAGCGAAACGGCCAGCCCATCGATCTTGAGTTCGGCCACATAGCGCAGGTCCGGCGTGGGCTCAGGCGGCGGTGGCAGACCCAGACCGCGGCGCACACGGACATCAAACGCCCGAAGCTCGTCATGGCTGAAGGCATTGGCCAGCGACAGCATCGGCCGTC
>JANNQZ010000240.1:0-1987 GCA_031401015.1 Chloroflexota bacterium
CGCCGCAGGCCTTCGGCCTGGTTGATCAGAAGTGGGGCGATTTCATCCACGACTGGCAGGCCAGCTGACTTCGTCACGGCAACGCACTGGAACCTTCAGTTCGTGCCGTTCAGCGATTTCAGAAACGCAGCCATCGACTTCAGTTCCGCCTCCGACACCCAGCCAAAGCCGGGCATCGGTCGGTCGCTGCGACTTGGGCCTGTCGGACGCCGGCCACGTCCACGTCCGCTTTCTCATGGTACACGTAGCGGAGGATCCATCAGCGGTTCCGACAGTCCCCGGGGAGCTCGGTCCGACAGCCTTGTAGTATGTGGCATGGGGCAGCGCATCCGCACCACCGCCAGGCTGCACCCGGTCGGCGGCACCCCCACTCCGCTCCCGAAGGAACCCCTGCGCGATGATCGCTCGTAACACCGACGGACCCGGGCGCCTCGTCGCCGGGATCGGTACCGCGATCGCGATCGTCGGCGTTGCCGCGGTCATCCTTCTCCTGCCGCCGGTGATGAATCTCGGCCTGGAGATCGGGGGCTCGGCGGGCCTCCTGGGTGTGGCGCCTGAGGTCGCACGGCGAGCCTCCGAGCTGTCGGTCCAGGAGCTGCTCATCGGACCCGGTTCGTTCACGTTCGCGGCGACACCGGGCGGGCCGCCCTTCTACGGCCCGGCCGAGGCGTCCCACATGCAGACCGTCCGCATCGTCGTCTATGGGTTCTTCGGCCTCGTGCTGGCGGGCGCCATCGCGGTCGCCCTTTCGACCCGACGGATGATCGGACCCGACGCACTTCGAGCGGTCAGGCTGGGCGCGACGGGGCTGGTGCTCGTCTTCGCGGCCATCGGGGTTGGTCTCGTCGTCGCCTTCGATCCGCTGTTCACGCTGTTCCATCGGATCGTCTTCCCCGGCGGTGGCTGGATCTTCGACCCCACCAGCCAGCGGATCGTGCAGCTCTATCCGACCCCGTTCTGGGAGTTCGCCGCGGGAACCCTGGCCGGGCTCAGCGTCGCGATCGGCCTCCTGGTCATCGTCGTCACGACGGTGCGTCTGCGCCGGGGCCAGGCACGCGGTCCGACTCCCCTCTGACCGTTTCGGACGACACACGCCGTCCGCCGTCCGATCGCGGCGCGCTCGATCGCCGCTCCCTGCGTCGGCCGTCGGGGACCTCAGCGCAACCGTTGCATCGCGCTCGTCGTGGAAGCGCCCCTGACCGCACCGGTTCCGGAGGTAAACCGGACAGACGTGCGAGCCTGCGGCACCTACGAATTCCCCCGAAGCCTCCGCCGCCACGAGAACTCGCGTCGTTCAGCTCGCAACCGAAGGAGCATCTGCCGCACGGCGAAGTAGGCGGCAAGCGCCGCCACGAAGACGAGGCCGCTGGCGCCGGGCACATCGAGAAGAATCAGCAGCGCGGCTACGAAACCGATCAGCAGGCCCGCAGCAGACTCCAGGAGCTGGGTGGGGATGCGACGCGCACCGACCCGGCGATCCGAAGACCACACGCCCCAGCGGGAACGCGTGCAGCGGCCCGCGCAGCAGCCGGTGAAGAAGCACCCGAGGCGCCCGATGGCGACTGCGAAGAATATGCCGGGTGCCGTCGCGTCGAGAAACATGCCGATCGGCAGGTTGAATGCGGGCAGTGCGGCGACCGCCACCACAGAAGCCACGACGAGGAAACCGTCGACGGCCCAGCCCCCGAGAAGGGCCTGTCGCCACGGGCCCGGATGGAGGACCGCGTACCAGACCTTCGCCCCGATCAGGCCCGACACCAAGGCGATCAGGAACACGACCAGCGATCCACTGACCGATACGTTCACGCGCGCCAGGATCGTTGTCTGCACGATGAGGGCAACCAGGATGCCGAGCGTGCCGAGAACGGTGAAGCTGCCGGGAAGCACCGCCGGTATCCTGGCCAGCGGGGCGATCAGCGCCCAACGGGTCTTCAGCGGCGTGGCTGGGCCGTTGGAGAGGGACCGCCTACGCCACGACCATCGGGCG
>JANNQZ010000241.1:0-12635 GCA_031401015.1 Chloroflexota bacterium
GCTGGAGATCCACTACAAGGGGAAGTCGATCGCAGACGTGCTGGAGATGACGATCGCCGAGGCGCTGGACTTCTTTTCGGCCGTACCCAACGTCCGGGTGAAGCTCCAGACCCTGTTTGATGTGGGGCTTGGCTACGTCCACCTCGGCCAGCCGGCAACGACGCTGTCCGGCGGCGAGGCGCAGCGGGTCAAGCTCTCCACGGAACTGTCTCGGCGGGCCACCGGCCGGACGCTCTACGTGCTCGATGAGCCGACGACCGGGCTCCATTTCGCCGACGTCGAAAAGCTGTTGGAGGTCCTCCATCGGCTCGTGGACGGCGGGAACACGGTCCTGGTCATCGAGCACAACCTGGATGTCATCAAGACCGCCGACTGGATCGTGGACCTCGGACCAGCTGGGGGCGATCGCGGCGGGCTGATCATCGCGACCGGCACGCCGGAAGACGTCGCTGCGATCCCGGGGTCAGCGACCGGGGAGTACCTCGCGCGCGTGCTGCGTGGCGAACCCCTCGTGCCACTGTCGGATGTGACCTTCGCCGAGGAGGCCGGCCGGGGGAACGGCCACGCCAGGACACCGGCAGCAAGGATCGTGCCGTCTGCCAAGCGGGCGACTGCGGCGCGGGCTGGCTGAGCGGCCACTCCCCGCGTACCATTTCGTCATGCCGGACATCGATTTTGCCTTTCTTGCCGATGCTGCTGAGACGGTGCCGGGGCAGAAGTTCCATGTGCTGGGTGGCGGGATTGCACGGATTGGCGGGAAGAAGTTTCCGCTCCGACACCCACATCTCTCACTAATCGTGGGACTGCAGGTCACCGCGCCCGAAACGGGTCGTGAGCATGAGATCCGGTTCGTACTGCTGGATCCTGACGGCGGCGAGGTCGCCGGCGCGACCGGCAGCCTGAATGCCCGCAGTCAGAAGGATGGCCGGGACGCGGTCCTGACGTTTTCGATCGATCTCTGGAACCTGACGTTCCCGTCGCCGGGTGACTACTCCTTCCGTATCCTGGTGAACGGTTCGGAGCGCAAGCGCCTGCCGCTGCTGCTCCTGGCGCCGTCGAACGCGGTCGGCGGCCCGGACGACGGAGCCTCCACGATCGCGGATGGCTGACCGCCCGACGCGAACGGGCCCGGCGCGCCACGAACTTCCGACCATCGACGATCTTGGCCTGGCCGCCGCTCGCCACGCGGATCGACTCCTGGCGGAGGCCCGAGGCAGGTCGTTGGCCCGCTGGGCGACCTATCTCGAGCTGCTTCCGGATCGACTGCGCGACGAGAGCCTGCCGGGCCTGCGCGGCGCAGCAATGCGGGCGCGGGCAGCCTATGGGCCGAAAGACTCGATCCGCGACGTCCTCCCCGCCGAGCTGACTGAGCCGTTTCTCGACGCGATCGATCGCCTGTTGCGCGAGATCAATAGATCCAGGGGATGAACCGGCGCGTTCGGGCTCGATATGCGGGGTAGCCCTCGAACCGCGCGGTGAGCCAGGCCTCCTCCACCGTTGCCTTGAGCGTGAAGAAGACCGCGATGGCAGCTGTCAAGATCAGCGCGGCGAACGAAGCCTGGAGCAGCGACCAGCCGAGCGAACCCAGGATCAGGCCGCCGTAGATCGGGTGGCGGACCAGACGAAAGACGCCGTATTCGACCAGAGCACCGTCGTCCTTGGGATGGGGGAGTGCGGTCAGCGAACCGCCGAGATCCTTGACGCCGCGAAACGCGAGAATCCCTCCGCCTACCATCGCGGCGAGCCCGGCGAGGACACCTGCGTCGGTGAAGGCACCGGTCCACCCCGTGCGGAGCCAGAGACCGGCTGCCGCAATCGCAACAAGGAGCACGGCCTGGATCACGACCCAGCCCTCGCCCCGTGGCCCAAGATTCGGCAGTCGGCTCACGAGGCCATGGTATCCGGCAACCCTAGTTCATCGGCGGTGAACGCTTCGAGCAGGAACGGGGAGGGGACCCCCGGGTCATACAGGAGCGTCAGCGTGCGCCGGGCGCGGGTCCATGCCACATACGCGAGACGGCGTTCCTCCTCGTAGGCGCGGGTCGGGTCTTCAGCCTCGCTGACAGTTCGTGCGCTGGGGAAGCGACCCGCCTCCATCCCCACGACGACGACGTGGTCGAACTCGAGGCCCTTGGTCGCGTGCGCGGTCGCCAGGGTGAGCGGGGCGTCGTCGCGGCGCAGCTCCGCGAGCTTCCTCCGAGAGGCAGTCACCGCGGCGGTGAAGGTGGCCATGTCGTGATATCCGGGCGCCCATGCCAGAAGCGCAGTCGCCAGCTCGGTCTCGGTAGACGTGGCATCAGCGTCAAGGGCGACATCGCGACGGACTCGGCCAAGTGTGAGGAGGAGCGGGGCGCGTGGAGTCTCCATCTGCGCCCCGCGTGCGAGGAGGGCGTCGAGCGACGGCGAGTCCAGCAGCAGTTCAATGCGAGGCGCTCGAAACGGCAATCCCAGCTCGAGGGCCACCGCGACCGCCGGGAGCAGCTCCCGATTTGTTCGAGCCAGGATCGCTCGTGACGAACCGTCGTCGACCGGCCAGATTCGGATCGCGCGGTCGAGGCGGACAGTCTCGTCGGAGGCGTCGGGCGCGAGCACGAGCGAGCCGGTGGCGGCAGGACCGGCCTTGATGCGCTTCGCGTAGCGCTCCCGGTTGTGCTCGACGAGGCGCACAGCGCGCTCGACAACGGTTCGCGGGCACCGGTAATTGACCTCCAGGTCGACCCGCCGCAGGCCTGGCAGATGATCCGCGAGGCCGAGGATCCGCCGAACGTCCGCCAACCTCCAGCCGTAGATCGACTGATCGTCGTCACCGACCAGGAAGATCCGATTGGCGGGTGCGGCCAGCAGGAGTGCGAGCCGGAGCTGGGCGCGGTCGACGTCCTGGACTTCGTCCACAAGTAGCTCCTGGCAGCGGTCGCGCCAGCGCGCGAGCAGATCTGCGTCATGCGCAAGGCGGTTGATGGCTCGGATGATCAGATCGTCGAAGTCGAGCCCGCCACTCGCCTCGACGGCTCGGTCGTAGGCGACGAACGCCCGAGCGATCGGACCTGCGTCAGGATCCTCGTCGACTACCGCGGCGGACACGCCCAGCTCGACCTTGAGACGCGAGATGACCGTGTCGAGTCTGAGCAGCGCCGCCTCGTCGGCCCACGGCGCCACTTCGCGCAGGATGGCCGGCCGATCCACCAGTGGCTCTACCGGGACGCCGGCATCGCGCAGGATCTCGCGGCCCATCGCGTGGAACGTCCGGACGCGCACCGTTCCGGGTGCGACCCCGAGTGGAGCCACGGCGGCGTCCAGTCGCTCCGTCATCTCGACCGCCGCCCGCTTGTTGAAGGTGATCGCCCGGATCGCCTCAGGCGGCGTCCCGGTGGCGATCAGCCAGACTGCCCGGGCAACGAGCGTCGTCGTCTTGCCCGAGCCGGCCGGCGCGATGCATAACGACGGCCCCGGTGGCGCCGTCGCGGCCGCGCGCTGATCGGGCGCCAGCCGGGCCAGCCGCTCGAGAAGGGACGGGTGCAGGTCCATGGCGGCAGTGTGCCGAGTGCCCCTTATCGGCCGCTCAACAAGCACCAGGTTCACAATCCGGGACAGACGACTCGGGCGCCGCGCTATGGGTGGCAATTCCAGCCCCATTGGTCCAAGCGCCACGCTGGCGGCGGGACCTGCGGAATGCTCGAGCCCGCCTGGAGTGGGTGACCCCCTCCGTCCTGAACCGGTCGGGAAGTGCCAATCGGATTGGTGAGATCGACCGCGGCCGGCCGAACCGTGTCCCGTAGACCAGCCCCATCGGAATCGCAGCGACCCGTAGGATTGGGGGGTGACCCCTGAGCTCGAGTCGGCCCTCGCCAACCTGCCCGACCGGCCGGGCGTCTACCTGATGAAGGACGAGCGCGGCGACGTCGTGTACGTGGGCAAGGCGCAGAGCCTGCGCAGCCGCGTCAGGTCGTATTGGCAGAAGCAGGCGCCCGGTGGCGAAGTCCACCGGATCCGCAGCGTGATCGACCGGGTGGTGGACGTCGAGGTCACCCAGACCGACTCTGTGTCCGAGGCGCTGCTGCTCGAAATCAACCTGGTCAAACGGTACCGGCCGCGCTTCAACGTTCGGCTCAAGGACGACAAGAGCTACCCGTTCATCAAGGTGACCCTCGCCGACGACTTCCCGCGGGTCGAGCGGACGCGCAAGCTCATCAACGACGGCAGCCGCTATTTCGGGCCGTACGCGTCGGCGACCAGTGTCGACGAGTCGATGAACCTGGTCCGCCGCCTCTTCCCGTTCCGGACCTGCACGATCGAGATTCGCGACGGCGAGCGGGCGCTCCAGCGACCTTGCCTGCTCTACCACATCAAGCGCTGCCAGGGCCCGTGTATCGAGGCGATCTCCAGGGAGGCGTACCGCGCGGATGTTCAGCAGGTGGAGCTGTTTCTCGAAGGCCGCCAGGAGACGCTGGTCAAGGCGCTTGAGAAGGAGATGTCGGCCGCCGCCGAACGGACCGACTACGAACGCGCCGCGACCCTGCGCGACAAGATCCGAGCGATCGAGCGGACGATGGAGAGCCAGAAGATGGCCGCGTTCGCGCGGACGGAACTTGACCTGGTGGGATTGGCGCGGCAGGACAACCAGGCTGCCGCCCAGCTCTTCGTGATCCGCGACGGCAAGCTGATCGGGCGGGACGTCTTCCTGCTCGACGCGGCACGTGACGCGACCGATGACGAGGTCCTCGCCAGCTTCCTCGAGCAGTACTACGCCCGCGCCGGCTCCATCCCGCGCGAGGTCTATGTCCCTTCCGCAATCCTCGACAGGGAGGTGCTGGAGGCATTTCTGGCGGACCGGCGGGGTGGGCCGGTCCATCTGCGGGTCCCGCGGCGTGGCGAGAAGCGGGAACTATTGGTGCTGGCAACGCGCAACGCCGGCGAGACGCTCGCCCGCGAGCAGGCACGCTGGCTGGCCGACCACGGCAAGACCCTCGCCGCACTCGAGGAACTGGCCGAGGCGCTCGGGCTCGCCGGGCCGCCCATGCGGATCGAGTGCTACGACATCAGCAACATCGGGGGCTCCGAATCGGTCGGGAGTATGGTCGTGTTCGAGGACGGCAAGCCCCGGACCGGCGAATATCGGAGGTTCCGGATCAAGACGGTGACGGGTGCGAACGACTTCGCCAGTCACCAGGAGGTGCTCGAGCGCCGCTTCCGAACCGCCAAGTCGGGGCAGGAAGGCTCGGCTGAGGAACGCGTCTGGGCGATGCCGGACCTGGTGATCGTGGACGGTGGCAAAGGTCAGGTCAGCGCCGCCAGGGAGGCCCTCGCCGGGCTTGGTCTCCACGATCTTCCGCTGGCAGGGCTCGCCAAGGAACGCGAGGAACTGTTCCTGCCCGATCGCCCCGATCCCATCCTCCTGCTGCCGACGTCGCCGGCGCTCTACCTGGTCCAGCGGCTGCGTGACGAGGCCCACCGGTTTGCGATCACCTACCATCGAAGCATCCGGGCGGGGCGGGCGGTCCGCTCCGCGTTCGACGACCTGCCGGGCGTTGGGCCCAAGCGCAAGCGGGAACTACTCAAGGTCTTCGGCTCGATCAAGCGAGTCCGCGACGCGCCGGTGGAGCAGATCGCAGCGGTGCCGGGGATCGGGCCCTCGTTGGCGGCCCGCATCAAGGCCACGCTGGAAGCCTGACTGCGCCACCGACTCGCCCCGGTCGCCGACGCGCCGGGAAGTCGCGCCCCCGTCGCCGACGCGCCTGCCGACGAGCCGCAGCCGCTGACCCGCCCCGGTCGCCGAGGCGCGGTTGGGGCGTGAGGGGGTCGATCCGTGTAACATCCCGCCTCGATGCGCAAGACCGGTCCGATCCTGATCGTCCTCATCGGCGCGCTCGCGTTGCTGATCAACTTCTTTCCGGGTGTCTCCGTCCCCGACTCGCAGAGCGCAACGGGCTGGCGGCCAGTGGTGACCAAGCTGGGGCTGGACCTGGAAGGCGGCCTGCGCGTCGAGTACCAGGCCATCCCGGTCGATGGCCAGGCGCCCGGCCCCGAGGACATGGCGATCATCAAGGACATCGTCGAGCGCCGGGTCAACACGACCGGTGTCTCGGAGCCAGTCGTCGTGACCCAGGGGACTGACCGGGTCGTCGTGGAACTGCCCGGTGTCACCGATCCGGAGTCCGTCCGTCGTCTGGTCGGCCAGACCGGTCGGCTCGATTTCGTCCCGCTCGGCCAGACGCCGTCCCAGGAGGGGACAGTTCTCGACCTCACCGTCAACCCGCCGCTGTTCAGTGGTGACCAGGTGCAGTCGGCCACGGTGGGAACGGACCAGAACGGCCAGCCGGCGGTCGACTTCGTGCTCAAGGGCGACGGGGCGAAGCTCTTCGCCGACTATACCGCCCAGCACATCAACGACTACTTCGCGATCACGCTGGACAGCACGGTGATCTCGGCTCCCGTCATTCAGAGCTCGATCCCCAACGGCCAGGTCCAGATCACCGGTGGCGGCCTGCGCGGGTTTGGAACCGTCGAGGCGCAGAACCTGGTCACGGTCCTCAAGTTCGGTTCGTTGCCGTTCCCGATCCAGGAACTGTCGAGCGAACAGATCAGTGCCACTCTCGGCAGCCAGTTCCTCGCCCAGAGCCTGCTGGCCGGCCTCATCGGGATCCTGCTCGTCGTGACCTTCATGCTGCTCTACTACCGCCTGACGGGGCTGGTGGCGAGCTTCGCGCTCATCTACTACACCCTCGTCATGTACGCGATCTTTCGACTCATCCCGGTGACGCTGACCCTGGCTGGGGTCGCCGGCTTCGTGCTCTCGATCGGCATGGCGGTGGACGCCAACATCCTGATCTTCGAGCGGATGAAGGAGGAGTTGCGCCTCGGCAAGTCGCTGCCGGCGGCGGTGGAAGCCGGGTTCAACCGGGCCTGGAATTCCATCCTGGACTCGAATGTATCGAGCCTGATCACCGCGACCATCCTGTACATGTTCGGCTCGTCGGTCATCCGCGGATTCGCCCTGGTCCTGATCATCGGCGTGCTGATCTCGATGTTCAGCGCGCTCGTGGTGACCCGCTCCATCCTGCGCGTGGTCGTTCGGCAGGGCTGGGCCCGCAAGGCGTCGCGCTACGGCCTGCGCGACGACGAGTTCGCGGCACTTGGCGCGGTGCGTCCCACGGCCAGACGCGAGGCGCGCGCGCGTGTTTGACGTCATCGGCAGGCGGCGCAGGTTCTACATCTTCTCGCTGGTCATCACCATCCCGGGCCTTCTGTTCATCCTGCTGACGCCGTTTACTGACGCCGGCCTCCAGTTCACGATTGACTACACGGGCGGGACGCGCTGGGAGATCCGGTTCGAGGATCCGACGGTCACCCCGGAGCAGGTGACGGCGATCTTCGCGGAGCAGGGTCTCGAGGCGTCGGCACTGACCACCGGATCGGGTTTCATCGAGATCAAGACGGAGCAGATCGTGGGGCTCCAGGACAATGTGCCGGCCGCGACGCCCGTGGCGACCATTGCTCCGCCGTCCGCGTCCCCGGCCGCGTCACTCGCCGCATCGGCGTCCGCCGTTGCCTCAGCTTCCCCGGGCGCATCGGCGTCGGGGGGCGCATCCGCCTCCCCGAGCGCATCGGAGTCCCCGAGCGCATCGGAGTCCCCGAGCGCATCGGAGTCCCCGAGCGCATCCGCCTCGCCATCGCCATCGCCATCGCCGACGCAGGCTCCCACAGGCAACACCCAGATCCCGACCTCGGGCAAGCTCGGCGAGGTGGCGGCGGCGCTCGAGGCCAAACTTGGCCCGATTGCCGAGCAGCGCAGCCTGACCACCATCGGGGCGGTGGTCAGCTCCGATCTGGTCGGACAGGCCATCGTCCTGATCATCGTCGGCTCGCTGGGCATCATGCTCTGGATCACCTACCGATTCCGCGACGTCAAGTTCGGCGTGACGGCGTTGGGGGCGCTGATCCACGACGTGATCGTGGTGGTCGGCTTCTTTGCCATCCTGGGCACCTTTCTCAACGTGGAGATCGACGCGTTGTTCGTGACCGCGATGCTGACCGTCATGAGCTTCAGCGTGCACGACACGATCGTGGTCTTTGACCGGGTTCGGGAGAACAAGGCCCGCCATGTTGGCGAGCCGTTCGCGGCGATCGTGAACCACTCGATCCTGCAGACCTTCGCGCGGTCGATCATGACCAGCCTCACCGTTGTGCTGACCCTCCTCGCGCTGTTCATCTTCGGTGGCGCAGCGATCAACGACTTCATCCTGGCGCTCTTGATCGGGATCGTGTCCGGGACCTATTCGTCCATCTTCGTGGCGAGCCCCCTGCTCGTGGACTGGCAGCTGTACGACGACCGCAAGCATGGTCGGATCGCGACCACACGCGCCCCGCGGGTTCGGCACACGGCTGTCTGAGATCGGCCACGACGAGCTCGCATAAGCCGCAATGAAGCGGCCCGTGGCATCCTGAACGGCATGGTCGAGGCCCGCTTCCGCTGGATCTTTCCGGACCCGATCGAGGTCGCGTCCGACCTGGCGGCGGCGGCCGCCCAGCGTGAGCTTTCGCCGCGCCTGACCGGGCTCCTGGCGCGGCGTGGCGTCGCGACCGCCGACGAGTTGCGCGCCTGGTTTGCCGATCCGCTGCTGGGTCTGCATGACCCCGCGAAGCTGCCCGACGCCGGGCTCCTGCTGGCACGGCTACGGCGCTCCCGAGAGCGCGGAGAGCTCGTGCAGGTCTTCGGCGACTTCGATGCCGACGGGCTGACGGGCCTGGCGATCCTGACGATCGCCCTGCGCCGGCTGGGCGTCAGCGTCATCCCGTACGTGCCGAGCCGCCTTGACGAGGGCCATGGCCTCTCCCTGGCGGCGATCGAGGCGGCCGTGGCGGCCGGAGTCTCGGTCATCGTCACGGTCGACTGCGGCACGTCGAGCGGGGTGGAGATCGCCGTCGCGAATCAACGCGGTCTTGACGTCATCGTCACCGACCACCACCGCGTCCCGCCGGTCCTGCCGCCGGCGCTCGCCGTGGTCAATCCGCAGCGGCATGATTCGGTCTACCCGGACCGGCGCCTGGCGGGGAGCGGGGTCGCGTTCAAGATCGCGCAATTGTTGTTGGCGGACGAGCCCGGGGGCGCCGGGGCGGCCCTCGACCTCGCTGACCTGGCCACCATCGGATCCGTTGCCGACGTGGCGCCGATCGTCGGGGAGAACCGCTCGATCGCCAGGATCGGCCTCGATCGCCTCCAGCGGAACCCACGCCCCGGGATCGCCGCGTTGCTCGAACGGGCGAACGTTGCCCCTGCGGCGGTGGACCTCGAGACGGTTTCCTTCGCCCTGGCGCCACGCTTGAACGCAGCCGGGCGGATGGGGGAGGCGATGCAGGCCGCCCGGTTGCTGCTCGCGGACGACCCCGGCGAGGCCGCGCAGCACGCTGATGCCCTCGAATCGGCCAACCTCGCCCGCCGCGAGCTGACGAAGACCGCGGTCAGCGCGGCACGCGCGCTCACGGCCGGCTCGGCGGACGCGGCCAGCGTAGTCCGGGGTCCATGGGCGGTAGGCATCGTGGGGTTGGTCGCGGCTCGACTGGTCGACGACCGGGGCCGGCCGGCCGTCGTTGGGGCCGAGATCGGCGAGGTGATCCGGGCCTCGTGCCGGAGCGACGGATCCCTGGATCTCGGTGCCGCGCTGGAAACGTGTGCGGACTTGTTCAGTCGGTACGGGGGACACGCTGGAGCCGCCGGCTTTGAGATCCGGGCGGATCGCTGGGTGGAGTTCACGGAGCGGTTCCTGACCCTGGCCGCCGTGTCTGTGCCGCCGGACCCCCGAGTGTCGGTCGCCATTGACCTCGCCCTGCCGGCCCGTGACGTCGACTACGCGCTCCATCGCGAGCTGGCCGGGCTCGCGCCGTGCGGACCGGGCAACCCGGATCCGCTGGTGGCCGTGCTCGGGTTGACCGTGACCCGGGTACGTGCCGCGACCGGCGGGCACACGCAGCTGACCCTGCGCCGGGATCGCGACGTGCTCGACGGGATCGCGTTTGGACGGTCCGACATTGCCGAGCTGGTGCGCGAGGGCGATCGTCTCGATGTGGTCGCACGGCTGACCAGTCGCCGCTTCGGCGGTTTCGAGTCGCTCCAGCTCGATGTCCGCGATGTCGCGACGTCCGGGAGTCACCCGGAGGCGGCAGCGATCCTTGACGGACGCCAAGCGATGCGGGCAGCGGGGCCATTCCCGAGGCCGAGCGTCCCGGTCCCCGCGGGTGGCAGATGACGCGCCAGGGGACTCGTCGCGCGGTCGCCACCCGGGACTCGCCCCGGGTCCTGCCTGATCGATCCCTGTTGGCGCCTGGGCTGTCCGTTGTCGGGCTGCTGATCATCGGCTCCATGACGGTCGGTCTCATGAATGGCTCGGTCCCGTTCGTGGGCGGCGCCGGGGGACCCGCGGGTTCGGGCCCGATTGGCGGGATCGCGGACCGTACGGCTGCCCCGTCCAACGTGGTCATGGTGCCGGGGGTGACCTTCCCGGGTGCGATCGTGTATGCCAAGGCTGGCAATATCTGGATCCAGTCGGGCGGCGCGGTGCGCCAGTTGACCAGCGGCGGCCAGGACTCGATGCCAGCGTGGGCACCCGACGGCCAATCCGTGGTGTTCGTGAGGACCGCCGAAGCCAAGGGTCTGTGGCCCGCCCAGGGCGTGGAACGGCACTATCGGATGCAGGTGCCGGCCCTGATGCGGGTGGATCTGAGCGCTGATACCTCGCCGGTGACCCTGTTGACCGGGCGGGTGAGCCGGGGGACCCGATCCTGGTTCTCCTGGATCCGGCAGCCTGTCTTGTCAGCGGACGGGACGACGATCGCGATGATCTCGGACGGCCCGGACCCGGCGCAACGCAATGCCGTCCTCCAGTTCTACGACCTTGCAACCGAGGAGCGGTCCGTGCCGGACGTTCCGGAGAATGCCCCGCTCGGGCACCAGGACCCGTCCTGGCGGGCGGACGGCAAGTACCTGCTCTATGTCCGCAATGGACGATCGGGATCCCGGGGAGCAGCGGTGGTCTATCGCTGGGACGTCGCCAAGTCCATTGCCTCGGCGATCACTGGTCCGGGCTACCTCGAGCCGAGGTTCTCGCCCGATGGCCAGTACATCGTCGCGACCCGTACCAGCGGCTTTGGCAATGACATCGTGATCCTCGACGCCGCCCACGGTCGAGAGCTGCTACGCGTCACTGACGACGGAGCTTCCTGGGCGCCGGTCTGGTCGCCCGCCGGAGACGCGATCGCGTTCCTCCACATCCAGGGAATGATCGTGGATCTGAGGATGGCGAGGCTTGAGGGTGGCGCTCCGGGCTGGACGCTCGGGGAAACGGTCGAATTGACCGAGGTGTCCGGTCTTGACGGCGGATCGCGCCCCGATTGGTACGTCGCGCCCGAGGATCTTCCGGCGACGCCTCCTCCGAGTCTCGTGCCGAGTCCGAGCAACGGGCCGGTCGCGAGCGGATCCGCGGCACCGTGATTTCGACCTATCTGGATCGTCTCGCAGCACGCTCGGCGGCGGTTGGCAGCGTCCTGTGCCTGGGGATCGACCCGGATCCGTCCGCGCTGCCGGACGGGTTCTCGCGCGACCTTGCGGGGGTCGAGCGTTTCGCAACGTTGATCCTCGAGGCTGCCGGGCCGTTCGCCGCGGCCGTCAAGCCGAACCTGGCCTTCTTCGAATCGTTCGGATCGCCCGGGATCGCCGCCCTCGAGCGGCTCCGGTCCCGGGTGCCAGCCGGGCTGCCGGTCCTGGCCGATGCAAAGCGCGGGGACATCAGTACGACGGCCGCGCACCAGGCCACGGCCCTGTTCGACGTCCTGGGCGCAGACGCCGTCACCATCAACCCATATGTCGGCGGCGAGGGCCTGGCGCCGTTCCTCGATCGCGTGGACCGTTTTGCCTATGTCCTGTGCCGGACCTCCAATCCGGGAGCCGGTGAATTCCAGGACCTCGTGGTTGAGCCCGATCCGCCCTCCGATGCGCCGTCCGAGCCGCTCTATTTGCGTGTGGCTCGCCGCGTCGCCGGGTGGGGCCCGGGCGGCACGGTAGGCGTGGTGGTCGGCGCGACGGCGCCCGGTGAACTGCGAGCGATCCGGTCCATGGCGCCCGGTCTTGCATGCCTGGTGCCGGGGATCGGCGCCCAGGGCGGCGATCTCGAAGCGGTCCTCGAGGCGGGACCAGCGACAGCGGGACCGGGCGTCGGGCGTCCCGGGCGAGGACTGCTCGTGAGCGTGTCCCGAGGCATCGCCGGGGCCGCGCTGGACATGACCCCCGGTGCCGTCACGACCGTCGAGGCTCGGTTGGAGAGGGCCGCGCGCGACTGGGCAGCGCGACTGCCTGTGCTACCCTAGCCGCCGCATCGGACGTCCGAGCGGGCCGCGTCTGTAGCCGCGGACCCGCGCCTAGTCTTCCGCAGGAGCACCCACGACCATGCCGACCCCCGGACCTCTTGAGCTGGTGATCATCCTGGTGATCGCCCTCCTGATCCTCGGCCCTGGCAAGCTGCCCGATGTCGGCGCGGCGCTGGGCAAGAGCATCCGCGAATTCCGCAAGGCCTCAACGGACGTGCAGGACGCGGTCAAGATCAACGTCGACACCTCGCCGTTGCCGCCCCCTGCCGCTCCGGCAGCAC
>JANNQZ010000242.1:0-7316 GCA_031401015.1 Chloroflexota bacterium
CCCCATCGAGACGTGGTCCTCCTGGTTCGCGGAGGTGGGGATGGAGTCGGCGGATGACGGGTGGGCGAGCACCTTGTTCTCGGAGGCGAGCGCCGCGGCCGTGTACTGGACGATCATCAGCCCGCTGTTCCGCCCCGGGTCGGGCGTCAGGAACGCCGGCAGCCCGCCGTTCAGCCGCGCGTCCAGGAGCAGCGCCGTCCGCCGCTCGGAGATCGCGCCCAGCTCGGACAGGGCCAGCTTCGCGAAGTCGAGCGCCAGGGCGATCGGCTCGCCGTGGAAGTTGCCACCGGAGATGACGAGGCCGCCCCCCGTCGCGAGGGCGTCCGACGGGACGGCGCCGCCCTCGGGGAACACGAGCGGATTGTCCGTCGCCGAGTTGAGCTCCACGTCCAGCACCCGCCGGAGATGATCCAGCGAGTCGCGCACCGCGCCGTGGACCTGCGGCACGCAGCGCAACGAGTACGGGTCCTGCACCTTGTGCGAGTGTCCGTGATGGCTCAGCTGGAGGCCGCTGTCACGGAGCAGGTGACGGAGCTCCGCGGCAACCGCGACCTGGCCGGGGTGCGGCCTGGCGAGCTGATAGGCGGCGGCAAACGCGACGTCCGTACCGAGCAGCGCCTCGACGCTCATCGCCGCCGCCACGCTGGCCGTCATGACCAGCCGGTCCGCGTCAGCGAGGAGGAGCGCCCCGATCGCGCTCATCATCTGGGTCCCGTTGA
Organism: Chloroflexota bacterium; assembly: GCA_031401015.1. Classification (GTDB taxonomy): domain Bacteria; phylum Chloroflexota; class Limnocylindria; order Limnocylindrales; family CSP1-4; genus SPCO01. The sequence goes on from JANNQZ010000242.1 coordinate 720, forward strand.
GCAGCGCCAGGCCCTCCTTGGGCCCCAACACGAGCGGCTCGAGGCCTACCTCGCGGAGCGCAACCAGTCCGGGTACGACGTTGCCGCCGCGCTCCGCGTGCCCGCGACCGATGAGCGGCAGCGCGAGATGCGCCAGCGGGGCGAGGTCGCCCGAGGCGCCAAGGCTCCCCTGCTCGGGCACCACCGGGTGGATCCCGAGCCGCAGGAAGTCGAGCAGACTGTCCACGACGAGTGGCCGGCAGCCACTGTGCCCGAGGGCCAGCGTGTTCGCCCGGAGCAGCAGCATCGCCCGAACGATCTCGCGCGGGAAGGCGGAGCCGACGCCCGCCGCATGGCTCATCAGGAGGTTCTCCTGGAGTCGCACTGCGTCCGCCGGCGGGATGGATACGGACGCCAGGTCACCGAACCCGGTGGTCACGCCATAGACCACGGCGCCCTGCGCGACGAGGGCCTCGATGACGTCGCGCGCCTCCTGCATCCTCGCCCGGGCGTGATCGTCCAGGACCGCGGGCGCACCGTCACGGGCAACAGCCTCGACGTCCGCGATGGTCAGGTTCGCCCCGGTCAGGACGATTGGCTCGGTCACGGATCGAGGATAGTCGGCTACGCTTGCCGCCGTGTTTGACTTCCTGAACGGACCGGTTCGAGACCTGGTCACCCAGATCTACGAGGCGGTCGGGTACGTCGGCGTCGCGCTGTGGGTCGCCCTCGAGAGCGTCATCGTGCCCATTCCGTCGGAGCTGGTGTTGCCGTTCGCCGGCTTCCTCGTCGGCCAGGGCAGCGCCCTCGAGCCGATCAGCGGGCAGCCGTGGAGCTACTGGCCGACGGTCCTCGCCGGGACGATCGGGGCCACGGTTGGCGCCTTGATCGCGTACGGCATCGGTGCCCTGGGCGGCCGCCCGCTCCTCGAACGCTGGGGCCGCTATGTGGGGATCTCACCCGCGGATCTAGACAAGGCTGACGCGTTCTTCGCGCGCCACGGCCAGGCGGCCAGCTTCTTCGGCCGGATGATCCCGGTGATCCGATCGCTCGTCTCCTTCGCCGCGGGGATCGCCCGGATGCCGCTGGGCCGGTTCACCTTGTTCACGTTCCTGGGCTCGCTCCCCTTCACGGCCCTGCTCGTCTTCGCGGGCGTCCAGCTGGGTGCGAACTGGGAAGAGGTCGGCGCCATTCTCAAGCGCTTCGAGTACGTCGTGCTCGCGGTTCTTGGCGTGATCGTCCTGGCGTGGATCTGGGTCAGGATCATCAAGCCGCGCCGGGCCGGGACCGCCCCACCGCCGTGACCGGCTGGCGTGCAGCGGGGTGGGCGCACCACCCCGGTAACGATCCGGATATACCTGCCACGTTTATCTCCCGGGGATGGGAGCCGATACCGCCGTTCCGAACCTGGGCGACACGCTCGGATCGGGTGGCTACGCGCGCGACCATCGAGCCTTGCATCGCCATACGGCCCCCGAAGCCCCGCCCGTAAGCGTACGGCGAATACCCGCGCCCACATGCCCTCATGTCGCCGTCTGAGGTCCCCGTGGCCCCGACCTAAGGTTCCTGCCGATTCCGGACCGTGACCCCTTAGCCGCATCGTGGAAGCCATCGACTCGGGACCAATCGAACCGATGGGAGACCACGATGAACGACACCGGACGGCTGCTCCTCATGATCCACACCAGCAAGCGCGAGGACGACTGGCGCAAGGCCGACGCATGGCGCCGACTCCACACGCGACCCGACGCTCTGCCGCTGCCAGCCGTCGAGCCGCGCCCGTCGAGCTCGTTGGCCACACTCCGCCGGCTCCTCCCGCGACAGGCCTGACGCAGCACTGGGCCTTGCCCATCGAACGGGGCAACCGCATGATCGTCGGCGTGACCCGCCGTATCAGCAGCCCGGTCTTCGTCGGTCGTCGCGCCGAACTCGATCGGCTCGAGGATGCATTCCATCGAGCGTCGGCCGGCCGGCCGTCCGTCGTCCTCGTGGCCGGCGACGCCGGAGTGGGCAAGAGCCGTCTCCTGGCCGAATTCTCGGTACACGTGGAGGAGCGCGGCGGCAGGGCACTCGTCGGCGGCTGTCTTGATCTCGGTGAGGGGAGTCTCCCATTTGCGCCCTTCGTCGAGGCCCTTCGCAGCCTCGCGCGCGAGCTGCCGCCGGAGGCCCGCGCGGCCGCCTTCGGAACCGTTCCAGCCGAACTCGCGAACCTCGTCCCTGATCTCCATTCGATCGATTCGCCGGCAGGAGGCGGGGGCGATATGCCGGCCGGCCGACAGGCCCGCCTGTTCGACGCGATCATCGGCGTGCTGGGCCGTCTGGCGTCTGATCGAACCACGGTCCTGGCTCTCGAGGATCTCCATTGGGCCGATGGCTCCACCCGCGATCTCATCCGCTTCCTCGTCCGTAACGTCCGTTCCGAACGCCTGCTCCTGCTCGCGACGTACCGCAGCGACGACCTGCATCGTCGCCACCCGCTGATGCCGCTGCTATCTGAACTCGAGCGCTCGGACCGGGTCGAGCACGTGGAGCTTGCGCGATTCGACCGTGACGAGGTCGCGGAGCAGCTCACCGGGATCCTGGGGATGCCGCCCTCCACCGAGCTGCTGGATACCCTGCTCGATCGATCAGATGGCGTCCCGTTCTATGTCGAGGAGCTCGTGGTGAGCCACGACCTGGACCGATCGATCATCCCCACGACGCTGCGGAACCTCCTGGAACTTCGGCTGGCTTCGCTGTCCGGTCCGACCATGGACGTCGTTAGCGCGGCGGCCGTGATCGGAGGGCGATTCCGCCATGAGCGGCTCGCGGCCGTGGCCGATCTCGACGAGCCGGCGTTGCTGGACGCGCTCCGCGAGGCGATCGATGCTCGGATCATCACGTCGGTCAAGGATCCCGCCGGTCCCACCTACACGTTCCGACACGCGCTGCTGCGCGAGGCAGCCTACGACGACCTGTTGCCAGCGGCCCGCGTGCGTCTGCATGGCCGATTGGCGGATTACCTTGGCACGCTTCTGGAGGCGGCGGGAACCCCCGATGCTTCTCTGGTGGCGGACTTCGCCATCCACGCCCATCAGGCGCACGACCAGGTCCGGGCGCTCGACGGGTCGGTCCGCGCGGTCCTCGCCCTGGCGGATTCGGCCGCCTATGCCGAGGCGCTCGAGCACGGCCAGCGCGCCCTCGAGCTCTGGTCCCGGGTTCCCCACATCGAGCACCAGGCCGGGATCGACCGGCCGGAGCTGCTCCTCCGGACGAGCGCGATCGCCGCGAACGCGGGCCGTCCGGAGCGAGCTGTGGCCCTCGGTCAGGAGGCGATCCGGGAGCTTGAGGCGACCGAGGACCGGGACCGGATCGTGGCGGCGCTCGCAGACGTCGCCCGGTATGCCTGGGAGGCGACTGAGTTCGCCGTCGCGTCCGCCGCCGCCGAGCGGGCGTATGCGCTGATCGGGATTGGCGAGACGTCGAGTCTCAGCGTTTCGGTGATGTCGGCGCTCGGGTTGGTTCGATACTCGGAAGGCCGACCTGAGGAATCGGTTCGACTGCTCGAGAAGGCGATGACGGCGGCGAGCGCGATCGGTGACCGCCGCAGGTGGGCCGCGGCGGCTGGCATGCTCGCGGAGACATTGGTACGCCTCGGACGACCGGGTCGCGCTGCCCGCCTGGCGGACGAAGCGACCGTCGCATTGGCTGAGCGCGGCGGCGAAAGCTGGGAGATCTACGGTTCTGCGTCGAGCGCATTCGCGATCTGGATAACGGGCCGATTTGAGGAATCAGAACGGATCGGGCGGGATGGACTCGAATGGGCCAACCGCTACGGTTTCGGCGAGCGGCAGGGCCAGTACTACCGGATGACCAGCATCGAGGCACTGGTCGACCTTGGGCGCTACGAGGAGGCTGAGGAGCTCGCACGGCCCATCGTCGCTGGTCGTCACAACACCCCGGCGGCCATATGGATCCTGCAAGCCACGGCCCGAGCGGCCGTCGCTCAAGGACGGCTCGACAACGCCCGAACGTACCTCGAACGCGCGAAGCGCATCGATGGGCCAAGCTCGAACGAGGTCTGGCGGCTCGAGACGGAGATCGATCTCGCCCGCTCGGAGGGACGCTTCGATGCCGTCAGGTCGGCGACTGAGCGGGCGATCGCAAATGCACCGGCCGGTGAGCAAGACGGGTCGATCTGGCTCTGTATGGCAATCGCTGTCGGCGCAGCCGCCGATGAAGCGGTACGCGCCCGGACGCGGCGACGCGCGGGGGAGGCGGCGGACGCCGCAGGTGAGGCGTGTCGCTGGCATGGGCTTCTTCGAGCGATCGTCGAGGCCGCCGAGGCAGACGGCGGCGCCGGTCCGCTCTGGCACGCCGCACTGACGACCGCCGAGGCCGAGGCCAAACGTGCCGAAGACGTGAGCGACGCGGCGCTCTGGGCCGAGGCCGCCTATCGCTGGGCCGCGCTCCCACACCCCTTGCACCAGGCGGAAGCGCTGCTCCGGCAAGCCGAGACGATCCTGGGTGTGGGCGGCGGCGAACGCCCCGCGGCGGAAGCGGCACTTCGTTCGGCCCACGCCACCGCGGTGGCGATCGGCGCGGTCCCGCTACGGACGGAGATCGAGGCCTTGGCCCAACGCGCCCGGATCGATCTCAACGATCCCGCGCGCCTGCGGGTCGATGGCGCCGACGCGGTCGCCGTCGCACCGACCGTAACGCTCACGGCCCGCGAACGCGACGTCGTGCGGCTTGTGGCCGGGGGTCACACGAATCGCGAGATCGGTGATCGCCTGTTCATCAGCGAGAAAACCGTCAGCGTCCACGTCTCCAACGCGATGGCCAAGCTCGGTGCCCTGTCGCGCTACGAGGCGGCCGCAGCAGCCGAGCGCCTCGGCCTGCTCTGAGCTGACGGCAATCTGAGGCGAGTCCGGTCATGCGGCCCAGGTCGCGGTGGACCATGGCCCACTGAAATCACCCAGACATCGTCTGGCGTCCATCATGTGCTACCCTACGTAGGGCAATGCGCAAGACATCCGTTTACCTGACCGACGACGAGGCCGAAAGCCTGCGACGGGTCGCCGTTCGCGAGGGACGGCCGCAGGCCGAGTTGATTCGCGAGGGCGTCCGCCGTGTCATCGAGGACGCCGAGTCTGCGCCTCGCGACTTTCGCAGTCTGGGTAAGGGACGCGGCGGTGGCAGTTCCCATCAGCCGTGGGCTTCCGCTGATCTTCACAACAAAGTCATGGGCAGGCGGTAGTGGCGCTCATCATCGATGCTGGCGGTCTGTACGCTCAGGCGGATGCGGACGAACCACGCCACGCCGAGGTGGCCGCGGTCCTCCGAGCCGAGCGGGAGACCCTCGTGACGACAGAGTTGGCCGTCGCTGAGGCCGACTATCTCATCCTCGATCGGCTCGGTGTCGATGTCGAGCTGGCGTTCATCGACGACCTGGCCGCCGGCACATTCGTGGTCGAGTGCCTCAGTCGCGAAGAGCTGGAGATAGCGCGCGCCGTGGTCGAGCGGTACCGCGATCTGCGGATCGGGCTGGCCGATGCGTCGCTCGTCGTCCTGTCTCAGCGGTATGCCACCACGCGAATCCTGACATTCGACGAGCGGGCCTTCAGGGTGGTCACTCCGCTCCAGGGCGGCGGCTTCACGATCCTTCCGGCCGATCTCGCAACGTAGCGAGCGAGTCGGCGCATCCTGAAGGTGACGATCGGCCCGACCCTAAGACTCCAATCGGTTCCGGACTGTCCCCTGGATGCAATCGTGGCCGCGATCGACTCGGAATCAATCAGCCAATGTGCTCGTCCGGCAACGCGACGTTCCGAAACTCCCGGTAGACCAGCAGGTCGTAGCCGATCTTGAGAACGCCCGCGAGGTAGAACGGGAGCGCGGCCAGCCCGGCGGTCCCGATCAGGACAGACGAGAGTGCCGGTGAAATCGCGCCGCCGGTGGTGCGCGCAATCCCGGTGACCCCGGCCGCGGCCGATCGCTCATCCGGGTCCACCAGCGCCATCACGAAGGCCTGCCGGGTCGGCACGTCCATGTGGCGGAGGGTGGCCCGCAGCAGCAGGAGTGCGACGGCCAGTGGCAGGCTCGGCATCACCGGGATGGCGATCAGCAGCAGGTTCGCCGGGATGTGGCTGAACACCATCGTCCGGATCAGGCCGAAACGAGCGGCGACGCGAGCGGCTGACAGGACGGACACGGCCGCGAGCAGGTTCGCCGCAAAGAAGATCGACCCCAGGACCGCAGGCCCTGAGCCGAACGTGAGGTGGAACCAATAGGCGAGGAGCGTGATCGGGACGAACCCGCCAGCGAACGCGTCGATGGAGAAGAGCAGGGAGAGTCGCAGCACCACGCCCCGCGAGCGACCAAGGCCAAATCGTCGGCGAATCGCGTCGACGCCGTCCATGCCTGGTGTCGGGGTTGGCGCCTCGATGGCGACGCCGAGCCGCCTGGACGCGACCGCCATGGCCACCCCGACCAGCGCGTAGCCGATGACGACCCATCGATAGGCCTCCACCGCCGGGAGCCCCCAGGTCAGCAGCGCTTGCGTCATCAAGCCGGCCAGGAGCGCACCAACGGCCGTCGCCACGAGACCCACCAGGTTGTACCAGGCGAACGTGGAGG
>JANNQZ010000243.1:0-8344 GCA_031401015.1 Chloroflexota bacterium
GTCAGCTGCGCCTGGCCGTAACCGCCACCCGACGTTTCGGGGCGTGACCAGGTGTCCGGCTGCGGGACGGACTCGGGGGCGGCGCCAGGGTAGTCGCCCGTCTCCGAGAGCAGTTCACGGGTGACCGAATCCATGTGCAGCGCGACGTGCTCGATCTCGCCGATGCCGCCGTCCTCGTGCATCATCCGATTGGCCTGGATCACCATCGGCCGGTAATTCCAGCCGTACGAGAGGATCAGCGACTTGCCCGTCCGACGGGCCGTTGCGTCGAGGTCCCAGGCATGGGTCGGGTCGATCGTGAAGGGCTTCTCGCACATGACATGGGCCCCGGCCTCCAGGGCGGCCTTCGCCTGCTCCCAGTGGTAGCCGGGGGGACTGCCGACCACCACGATGTCAGGCTTCTCGGCGATCACGTCGTGCCAGTCGGTCGACGCCTTGGCGAATCCCCAGGATGTCTTGATCTTGTCGAGCAGGTCCGGATTGCGCCGGTTGACGATGACGAACTCCACCTCGTTCGCGTGCCTGACGAGGTTCGGCAGGTGCGATCCGAGGGTCCACGATCCGGCCCCGATGACGCCGAGACGAAGCTTGGCCATGCGTTCTCGACTCCTTTCGTCAGCGCCCTGCCGGGCTCGATTCGGTTGACGGGGTGGAACGGCGACGACTAGGATGGGCCGCCGGGTGGAAACGAGTCTGGAAATGATATCAGACGCGATTCGCAGGGCAATCACGGGCGATCGCAACCCCTCCCAGCGGCCGGATCACAACGAAAGGAGCCGGATTCGGTGAGCAAGGTCCAGACCGTCGAGGCGATCCCGGTCAGCTACCCGGAGCCCAACGACTACAACGCGTTGCGCCACCTGTGCCTGGTCAAGATCACGACCGATGACGGCGTCGTCGGCTGGGGCGAGTCGATCACCCAGTTCCCGGAAGCCAACTTTGCGGTCAAGGCGATCATCGAGGGGATGGCGGTTCGGGTCGTGGGCAAGGACCCGTTGGACAACATCGCCATCTGGCACTCGCTGCGCGACCAGGCGTGGTGGTACGGCTACAACGGCGGAATCGCCTCGTACGCGGTCGCCGCCATCGACATCGCGCTGTGGGACATCAAGGGCAAGTTGCTCGGCGTGCCGGTCGTCCAGCTGCTGGGCGGCGCGGTCCACGAGAAGCTGCCGGCGGTCGCGTCCAGTCACGCGCACTACGACGACATTGGGCGGATGGTGGAGGAGGCCCAGGAATGGGTAGCGCCCGGGATGCACGGGCTCAAGGTCGGTCTCGGCAAGCGGGGCAACGCGCGACTTGGCTACGAGCACGATCGGGACGTGGAGTACATGCGCCGGATGCGCGAGGGCCTGCCGGGCAAGCTGATCATGCTCGACTGCGGCTGGAACGTGAAATGGGACGTGATGACCGCGATCCGGCGGGTCCAGGCATTTGACGAGTACGACCTCCACTGGATCGAGGAGCCGCTCGGCGCCTGGGACCCCGAGGGCTACGCCAACCTGCGCTCGAAGACGACCAGCCTGATGGCCTATGGCGAGAAGGAATGGAACCTCGAGGGCTTCGAGCGCGTGCTCGCGACGGGCACGGTGGACGTCGTGGGCATCGACCCCGGACGCGCCGAGGGGATCACCGGGTTCAAGCGGGCGGTCGAACGGATCGAGTTCTATCGACGCCAGGCCAATGCGCATTGCTGGTCGTCCGCCATCGTGACGGCGGCTAGCCTGGCGATGAGCTTCAGCTCCCCGGCGTTCAAGCTGATCGAGGTCAAACCGCTGCGCAACCCGATGCAGCATGAGCTGGTGCCCGAACCGATCGAGCACGTTGACGGCTGGTTCTACCCGCCGACCAAGCCGGGGCTTGGCATCGAGGTGCTCGACGAGGTGGTCGACCGGTATCGCAGCGAGAAGGTGCTGGGCGCCTGACCAGGCGTTCGAGCCCCGAGTTAGAGGAGGGTCGGAGATGACGTGGAGCGTCGGCGCCGGGCTCGAGGGTCGCGGCGTGATCCTGACGGGAGCGACCGGGGGGATCGGTGCGGCCGTTGCGCGAGGGTTTGCCGCGACGGGCGCGAAGGTGATGGCGGTGGACCTCGACCAGGGTCGTCTGGACGAGCTGGTCGGAGGTCTCGAGGGAACCGGCCACGTCGGGGTGGTGGCCGACCTGCGGGACCTGGGCTCGCATGCGCCCCTCGTCGAACGAGCGAAGCAGGACCTTGGCGGGGTCTACGTCCTGGCCAACCTGGCAGCGGTCCTCCGCCGCCGCGGATCGCTTGACGAGGTGACCGAGGAAGACTGGGACCTCCAGCACGACATCAACCTGAAGTCGGCCTTCTTCCTGGCTCGCACGGCCGGCAACGCCATGATCGCGGGAGGGAACGGCGGACGAATCATCCTGTTCAGCTCGCAGGGCTGGTGGACAGGGGGCTTTGGGGGCTCGGTCGCGTACGCCTCGACCAAGGGCGGAGTCACGACGATGTGCCGGGGTCTCGCCCGCACCTTTGGGGCGCACCAGATCACGGTGAACTGCGTGTCGCCCGGGCAGGTCCACACCCCCATGCTGATGACCGGCCTCGCGCCCGAGGTCTACGAGGCGATGAAGAAGCAGACTCCGCTCGGTTACGTGGCGGAGCCCGAGGAGATGGCCGGGCCGGTCGTCTTCCTGGCTTCGGATCATGCGAAGTACATCACCGGCTCGACACTGAATGTGTCCGGCGGCTTCCTGATGTATTGACGGATCCTGAATGTGGTGAGGCCGGTCGTGAGCTCGTTCCTGTTGCCCTGGGCGGTGGGGCTTGACTTCGCCGCGTCGGTCGCCGTCGGCGAATTGATCTTCACTTCCGGCCAAACGGGTCATCGAGCCGATGGGAGCCTGCCCGAGGGTTTTGAAGATCAGCTTCGCGGCGCGTTCGAGAACCTCGATGCGGTGCTTCGGGCGGAGGGTGGTTCGCTCGACTCGATCGTCCGCCTGACGACCTTCCTGGCCCGCGCCGAGGACTACGCGGCGTTCAAGCGCCTGCGCCCGGAATTGCTGCGGGCGCCGTTCCCGGCCTCGACCGGAGTCGTCGTGGGGATGCTCATCCCCGGGATGCTGGTCGAGATCGAGGCGATCGCGGTCCGCGGTCCAGGGCGCGAGCGGGACGAGTCACCGCCGTCGTGACCGCGACGATGCGCGCGGTCGAGTTGCCCGCTGTGGGCGCGCCGCTGCGCCTTGTTGAGCGGCCGGTCCCGGAGCCAGGTCCGGGCGAGGTCCGCGTCCGCGTCGAGGCTTGCGGCGTGTGCGGCTCGGACGTCTTCCTCCAGAAGGGCGGGTTCGGCGCGTCCGTGACCTACCCGGTGATCCCGGGTCATGAAGCCGCGGGTGTCGTGGATGCCCTTGGCGACGGCGTGGACGGCGTCGTCGTCGGCGACCAGGTGGCGCTGTACTACATCACGACCCCGCCGGGGGATCCGTGGGCAGCGCGCGGCCGACCGAACATCAGCCCCAAGGTCAAGCGGATGGGCGTGGACGTCGACGGCGCATTCGCCGAGTACGTGCTGCGCCCGCCGGCAGCCCTGATCGTGCCTCGCGCGCCCATCCCGCCGCAGGTGCTGGCGGTGCTCACCGACGCCGTTGCGACCCCGCTGCACGGGCTCAAGCGCGTGGCGCACCTCCAGCCCGGCGAGACGCTCGTCGTCCTCGGCGTTGGTGGTCTCGGGTCCAACGCGGTGCAACTGGGGAAGGCGATGGGCGCGCGGGTCATCGCCGTGACGCGTTCGGAGGCAAAGCTCCGCCTTGCCCGGGAACTCGGAGCGGATGAGACCGTGGCGGCCGACGGGGACGCCGGTGATCCCGTTGCCGCCGTGCGGGCGTTGACCGGCGGGTACGGCGCGGACGTCGTGATCCAGTGCGTCGGCTCCGCGGCCGTCGACGAACAGGCCATCGCGATGGGCGGGCCCGGCGGGCGCGTGGTCCTGATCGGGTCCAGCCTGGATCACTTCCGGGCACGCGCCGTCGATATCTTCTGGCGAGAGCTGTCCGTCCTTGGCTCACGCGGCTTCATCCCCGACGACATCCGCGACGCGATCGACCTCTATCTCGACGGCACCTTGTCGGTCGACCATCTGGTGGAAAGTATCCGGCCCCTCGAAGAAGCGAACGCGGCCCTGGAAGACCTCAAGGCGGGCCGGGTCTTCCGGTCCGTCCTCACCCCCTGACGTCGGAGGCAGGGCACGCCGCCTTCGCCCGACATCTCGATCGGCGGAAACGTTTTCGGATATCGTTCCGGGGCGAATCGGAGTGTATCGACATCCCACCCCGTCCGATCAAAGCCGGATACCCCGGGTTCGTTCCCCGCAGCCTCTGCCCCAGGCGAGGAGACCCGTGACTGTCGCACCACCCGCGAGCCAGCCCTCGACCAGCCCCGCGTCGGCGCGCGCCGCGGTGCGCCGCGGCCGCCGGCTCCCCGACGAAACGGGCGTTGCCTTCGCCCTGCTCGCGCTGGTCGTCATCATCGGAATCCTGCGCCCGAACTTCCTGCAACCCCTGACCCTCTTCCAGCAGTTGTCGGGTGCCGCGTTCATCGGCATGCTCGCGCTTGGGATGGTCTTTGTCGTCGCTGTCCGGGACATCGACCTGTCCATCGGCTGGATGTTCAACTTCAGCGCGGTGATTGCCGCGAAGGCGATGGTCGCCGGCATCGATCCGTGGATCGCGGCGGCCATCGGTGTGGCGTTCGGCGGCCTCCTCGGGTTGGTCAACGGTGTCCTGGCAGTCACCCTGCGCATCCCGGTCATCATCATCACGCTCGGCACGTTCTCGGCGTTTCGCGGCCTGTCGCTGGTCATCAACGAATCCAGGGCGGTCGTGCCGCAGGACAAGACCAGCTCGTTCTTCGAGCTGTTCGATTTCAAGCTCTTCGGCATGATCCCGGGTGTGGCAATCGCGTTCATCGTGCTGGCGGTTCTCCTGCATCTTCTCCTGCACCGGACACGTTTCGGCTTCCGGGTCCAGGCGCTCGGCAGCAACCCGGAGGCCGCGCGTCTTGGCGGGATTCCCGTTGATCGCACCCGGATCCAGGTGCTGGTCCTGATGGGCGCGATCGCCGGGCTGACCAGCGTCATGTTTCTCGGCTTTCGTGAAGCGATCGATCCCGTCACCGGCGGCGACTACTTGCTGCCCGTGGTCGCCGCCGTGATCATCGGCGGGACACCGTTGTCAGGCGGGCGGGGCACGATCATCGGCGCCGTCATCGGCGCGCTCATCATCCAGGTCATCACCACCGGGATCTTGTTCCTGGGGGTTGACATAAAATGGAGCACGTTCGTGACCGGCGCCGTGATCATCCTCGCGGTCGCCATTGACAAGCTCGTTCGGCGCCAGCGCGAGCGACGCACGCGCGACGCGGTCGACCTCGGGTGACGCCCGCCGACGACCCGCCCCGAGAGGAGGATCGGACCAGAACAATGCTGCCGGCGCCTGCCGACCGACCTGATCGCAATGAGCGTGATGGCTACCACGATATGAGGAGGAAGACCATGACAAGACGACGATGGCTCGCATTCCCGGCGATCCTGGCCATTCTGCTCGCCGCATGCGGCGGCGGCACGGCCACGACGGCCCCCGCCACCGCAGCCCCAGCCACCGCAGCCCCAGCCACCGCGGCCCCAGCCACCGCGGCCCCGGCGCCGATCAAGATCGGGTTCGTCACGCACGTGCTGGGCAACCCGTTCATCCAGCAGATCATCGACGGGGCAGAGGCCGCGGCCGCCGATCTCAACGTCGAGCTCCAGGTGACAGGCCCGGAGGGCGGCGACGCGGACGCCCAGCTCAAGGCGGTCCAGACGCTCGTCGCGTCCGGCGTCCAGGGAATCGCCACGTCCGTCCCGGGCGAATCGATGGCCAGTGGGCTCAACGAGATCGTGGCGTCCGGGATTCCGGTCGTCCAGTTCAACCTGCTCGTGACCTCGGTCAATGCCCCCTACGTCGGCGAGCGATCGGTCGAGAGCGGGCGCATCCTGGGCGCCAGGGTGCTCGACAAGATCGGTGGCGCCAGCGCTACCGGCAAGGTCATCATCGGCAACTGCTTCCCGGGCTTCCCGGTCCTGGAGAACCGCGCCAAGGGGGTCCAGGAGTCGCTGGCCGCCGCGGCCGGGCTGGAAATCCTTGGCCCGTTCGACGTCAAGGTCGCCGCGAATGAGAACTACGCCGCATGGGAGGCACTCCTGTCGGCCAACCCCGACGCCAAGGCCCTGATCGGCCTGTGTGCGCCGGACATTGCCAGCCTGGGCAAGCTGCAGGCCGCCAACGCCGCGACCCCGTTCGTCTCGGGTGGCTATGACCTCACCGCCGAGAACCTGGCCGAGATCAAGGCAGGCCACGCCTACTTGAGCCTTGGCCAGACTCCGTTCATGCAGGGGTACCTGCCGATCAAGATGCTCGTCGACACGATCAACGGCACTGCGACGGTGGACCTGTCCGCCGGTGGATTCCTGGACGCGGGCACGGAGATCGTGACCGCCGACAGCGTCCAGGAGCCATTCGACCTGCCGCCGCTGACCTACGCCGAACTCGAAGCTCTGGCTGCCTCTCCGGAGGCGACACGCGCGTATTACCAGCCCCTCGTCGACGGCCAGATCGCGAACTGGGCGAGCAACATCGAGCCGATCGCGAACGAGTCCAAGTAGCGCGCACCGGCACAGCCGGGCCATGACCACTGGATCGGTCCCGGCATCGCCCTCGGCGATCGCCGTCGCCGGTCTGCGCAAGGCCTACGGCGGGATCCACGCCCTGACCGGCGTGGATCTCGCCATCGAGGCCGGCCACATCCACGCCGTTGTCGGCGAGAACGGGGCCGGCAAGTCTACGTTGATGAAGATCCTCGCCGGGGCCGTCCAGCCGGACGCCGGCGAGGTCCGCATCGCCGGCGAGACGGTCCGTCTCGCGTCCCCGGCCGACGCCCGACGCCGAGGCGTCGGCATTGTCTACCAGGAGCTGAGCCTCTTCCCCGAGCGCTCGATCCTCGCGAATCTCTTCCCGGCCGACCAGCCAACGCGCTTCGGCATGGTCGATGGCGCCGAGATGGTACGGCGGGCCGTCCCCGTCATGGCGCGCATCGGCTTGGTCGCCGATCCGGAAACGCCCGTCGGCCACCTCGGCGTGGGCGACCGCCAGCTCGTCGAGCTCAGCCGGCTACTCATCGAGCGCCCTGGCGTCCTCATTCTCGATGAGCCAAACTCGGCCCTCAACGAGCGTGAGACCCAACGCCTGTTCGGCATCCTGCGCGAGTTGTCCGCCGGCGGGATCACGGTGATCTACGTCTCGCACCGCCTCGAAGAGGTGTTCGACATCGCCGACCGGATCACCGTCATGCGCAACGGCGGCATCGTGATGACGGTGAACCGCACGGAGACGACGATCGGTCAGGTCGTCGAGGCGATGGTTGGCACCTCACCAGCCGAACTGTTCCCGGCGCGAACTCGGCGCACGGTGTCAGGACCGGCCAGCCTTGCCCTCCACGGGGTCTCGGTCGATGAGGAGCTGCTGGACATCACGTTCGAGGCGCGTCCGGGCGAGATCGTCGGCCTGGCTGGGCTGGAGGGCTCCGGGGTGGCAACGCTCCTCGGGGTGCTGTTCGGGACCCGTCGGCCGTCCTCCGGATCGATTGCGTACGCGGATGGCCAGGGCGCGCCGGTGTCGCCAACGAGCGCCGCCCGACGCGGGATCAGCCTGGTGCCTGCCGATCGTCGAGAGCAGGGACTCATGTTGGAGTCGAGCGTCGAGACGAACATCGCCCAGGTCGCCGTCGGGGCGCTCGCGAGCCGGCGACCGTGGCTGGACCGCCGGGCGATCAGGGCGGCCGCGCAACGCCAGATCGACGGTCTGCGGATCCGGACCGACGGTCCAGAGGCCATGGTCGGTCGGTTATCGGGAGGCAACCAGCAGAAGGTCGTGGTCGCAAAATGGCTGGAGATCGCCCCGACGGTGTTCCTCCTCGACGACCCGACCCGCGGTGTCGACGTCGGCGCCAAGCGCGAGATCTACCGGCTCATCCGCGACCTCGCGGACACGGGTCGCACGGTCCTCTTCCGCTCCACGGAACTGCCGGAAGTCGTCGGGCTGGCCGATCGGATCCTGGTCCTGTACCACGGCCGCCTGGTTTTTGAGGCGAACGGCGGTGACATCGACGACCACGGGCTGCTGCACGCGATCAATACCGGCCGACCACCGGGGGCCGAACCGGACCATGCTCCCGTCGAACTGGAGGTGACCTGATGATCCGCCGCGCCTTTACGATGCGTCTCAAGCCGGGCGGCCTGGCCGCGTACGCGGAGCACCACGCCGGGATCTGGAAGGAGCTGGTTGACGA
>JANNQZ010000244.1:0-6667 GCA_031401015.1 Chloroflexota bacterium
CCACGGACAGTCAATTGGTCCAGACTGACCCGGACGGTGCCGGCCGGGAGGTCGCGCCTGGCGATCGGTCGTCCGCCCCGCTCGGGAATACCACCCATGAAGCCAGCAGGATGGCGAACCCCAGGGAGATGATCAGGGCCAGCGCAACCAACTCTGGGCCGACCGACTCGGCAAGCCTCCAGCCGATCGAGGATGGGTCCCTCCTGTCAGCCCGCATGGTTGACTGATGTCTCCGCTGCCACACGAATGGTCGCCGCAAGACCATCGATACTGGTGCCATTGACGGACATGAACGCGAGGACGAGACCCGATCCGCCCCCAGATTCGCTCAGGATCAGCCGCCCGTCGACCGTGGTGACATCGATCGCCCCGATCGGCCGCTGAAGGAGCACCACGGTCGGGCTGACATCGGTCGGACCGAGGATCTCCAGGCGCGATTCCCGCACGGCAATGCCGTAGCGACGGCCGGCCTCCAGGCGTGCGGTTCCAGCGACATACACCCCCGTCGCGGAGGCGCTCATCGCCGCGTCCTGGCCGCTGCGCCCGTGCTCAATTCGTGGGCCGGCCGCGCCGGTCGAGCCAACAGGAAGACGCCAGGGTGGTTCGGAGTTCGCCTCGGACGGCACCGAAATGGACCGCGACGATGGCAGGGGGCGCGCCGATATCAACCTGAAAGGTGGCGGTGGAGAGTCGACGACCATCGATCCGTGTGGCTGGACAGCAGACGGTCCGACCCGCGATGGTCCTTGTGCACCAACTCGCCCCACGGGGGAACGCGCAACCGGTGACCCCTGGTGCGGCGTGGGCCTGCTCATCCTGGCTACGATCGCTGATGTCGTTGATGGAGTCGTCGTGACGTCTTCATGGCACCACCAGCAGATGCGGAGCCAGCCACGCGTCCGCGT
The DNA here is from genome assembly GCA_031401015.1 of Chloroflexota bacterium. Lineage (GTDB taxonomy): Bacteria > Chloroflexota > Limnocylindria > Limnocylindrales > CSP1-4 > SPCO01. The sequence continues at coordinate 906 of JANNQZ010000244.1, forward strand.
TCCACACGCCCGACAGCGGCCTGGCGGGGCGGCGCGAAGGAGCAGAACGGCGATTGGACCCAGGATCGCGCCGAATGGGAACCAGAGCGTGGGCGCTCGGTTGGCTTGAATAGCTTCATGTGCCGCGACCGCCCCGAAACCGGCGATCCAACAAGTCAGGGCGATGAGGACGATGAGTTCGATCAGTGCTTCTCCCCTGCGTGCTGGCACGGCGCCGTCACGTGATGGTCCGGCGCGTCGAGATCTCGATCACGCCAAGCGGTATTCTGGCGTCGAATCATGGCCGGTGGTCGCATGCTCGTCGCGATGACGAACCGGAGTCTGATGATAGCGGCGCCTATGCATCCGTCGGGTTGCCGGGACCCTGGTAGCGGTAGCGGGCGATGGTGGCGTCGATCAGCTGACGCTGCCGCCCGGTTCCGGCGCGTGAACCTCGACGTCGCCCAGGCCGCGCGCCGCCAGCTCGGCCCGCAGCTGATCCGGCGTGCCGGCCAGGAGCGGGAAGGTCCCGTAGTGGATCGGGATGACGTGGCGGACGCCGAGCAGCTCCACCGCCAGCGCCGCCTCGCGCGGGCCCATCGTGTAGTGGCCACCGATCGGCAGCAGCGCCACGTCCGGCCGGTAGAGGTCGCGGATCAGGCGCATGTCGCCAAAGACCGCGGTGTCGCCGGCGTGATAGAAGCGGAACCCGTTTTCGACCTCGACCACGAAGCCTGCCGGCTCGCCCAGGTAGAGCGGGACCCCGCCGTCCGGGTTCCAGTCGCCGGCCGAGTGGTCCGCGCCGACCATCGTGACCTTGAGGCCCGCGACCTCCACGGTGCCGCCCTTGTTCATCCCGGTTGCCGCGTCGTTGCCTCCGGGCAGCCGACGCCCCAGCCATAGGCTCATCTCGTGCATGCACGGCCACGCCGGGCGCAGCCGGCTCGCCAGCGCGACGGCGTCGCCCATGTGGTCGCCGTGGCCGTGGGTCACCAGCAGCACGTCGCAGCGATCGATCGAATCGGCCGCCCGCGGGCTCAGCGGGTTGCCGAACCAGGGATCGATCAGGATCACCTTGCCGCCCGGTGTCCGGACCTCCACGCACGCGTGGCCGTACCAGATGAACGTCGTGTCTCGATCGAGTCCCATCGTTGCGCACCTCCAGCGGGATCGTAGCAACGCGGCTCGCCTCACGCCCAGAGCGTGGAAATTGGAGCCGGAGGGTACCGCCTTCGCGCGCTGATGAGTACCGCTTTCACGCCTGCAGGACAACCGCTTTCGCGCGCTCGCCCGAGCCAAGGCGCGACTGCCACGGGCCCGGCGACCCGGTGACCCCGATCGCGCTACCCTCAACGGGTGCCTGCCACCCAGATTGCCCAGAACCTGGCGTTCATCAACTGGACGGTGTTGACGGGTCTGGCCCTGGGCTGCTACGGCGCCGTCGTCCTGCTTCGCCGCCGGACAACCGCGACCAGCGGCTACCTCGGGTTCACGACGTTTTGCGCCATCGCCTTCGGTGTGCTGGCATGGCTGTCCGATGGCGCCCTCCCCGCGACGCTCGGTGACTCGCCGGTCACGACGGATCCTGTCTGGGACGGTCCCCGGAGCACCGCTCTCGCGGCCTTCTGTCTGCTCGCGACGGCGGGGTTGCTCGCCCGCCGCGCGGCGCCGTCCGCCGCCTCACCGATCGAACTGGCGGCCCTGGCCGCCGCCGGCGCGACGCTGGCCTGCGGGGCGCTGGCCTGGGGCGGAGGATTCGAGGGGGTCGCAGCGCTGCTGCTCCAGTTCGTGACCGTAAGTGCGGCCAGCGGCGGCGTCTTCGCCGCGATGATCCTGGGCCACTGGTACCTCGTGACGCCCAAGCTCCCGGAGGCGCCGCTCATCCTGCTGGCGCGGGCACTCCTGGTCGTTGTCGTCGCGCAGCTGATCCTGTTCTGGGCCTGGCTCGGGTTTGGTGCGGGGCCCGCCGGCGGGGCGCCGTTCGCGGCCCTGATTGGGCCGTGGGCGCTGTTCGTGTGGCTGCGCCTGATCGTCGGCCTCGTCTTTCCGCTGATCGTGTCGTGGGCGGCGGTCCAGACGGCGCGCTCGCGCTCGATGGAGTCGGCGACCGGTCTGCTGTATATCAATGTCGGTTCGATCGCGGCCGGAACAATCCTGTCGGCGGGGCTCTATTTTGGTGCCGGACTGCTCGTGTGAGGGAGTGATGGGAAAGATTGACGAGACCTGGTTCCCCGGACGGACCGACGTCGACTGGATCGAATCGATCGCGTCGCCGCTTTCGGCCACGCTGGCGGCGATCGAGGCGGCGGCCGAACCCGGGAACATTCCGATCGTCAATCGGGACAGCGGTCGGGTCCTGTCCGTACTCGCGGCCAATCGCCGGCGGATCGTGGAGATCGGGACGGCGTATGGCTACTCGACGTTATGGCTGGCGATGGGCCAGCCGGCGGACGGCACCATCGTGACGATCGACCCGGATCGATCGCGCACGGACCTCGCCCGCGGCTTCTGGCGACAGGCCGGGATCCCCGATCCACGGATTAACGTGGTGAATCGCCCGGCGCTCGAGGCCTTCGCGACGAACGAGCGAGCCCTCGGGGGCCCGTTCGATCTCGCTTTCATCGATGCCCTCAAGCCGGAGTACGAGGCGTACCTGGAGGCACTCATCCCGCGGATGGACGCGGGCGCGCTGATCGTCGCGGACAACGTCCTGTGGAGCGGGCGCGTGTCGGGCTCCAGTCCCGCGGGCGCCGACGACGCCGACACCGACGCCTTGCGACGCTTCAACAGCGCGGTCCTCACTGATCGGCGGTTCAACGCCACCATCCTGCCGGTTGGCGATGGCCTGTTGATCGCGAGCCTGCGCGTTTGAGGCGGGAGCGGCCATGACCATCGCCGTCCGGATCCGCCTGTTCGCGGTGCAACGCGAGCTGGCCGGCGCGCGCGAGGTGCGCGTTGAGCTCCCGGAGGCCTCGGACGTCGAAGCGGCATGGGGCGCCCTGGTCGCCCGATTTCCGGTGCTCGCCCCGGGACGCGGCTCGGTCCGTTTTGCCCGCAACGGTGACTACGCGGACCCCGCGACGGTGCTCGCTGACGGCGATGAAGTCGCGATGATCCCGCCGGTGTCGGGCGGCTCGGGCGGCTCGGGTGGCGAGGCCGGCTCCGGCGGCTCTGGCGGTGCGGGCGGCGCTGGCGGCTCCGGCGGCGCTGGCGGCGCTGCCGGCCACGTTGAGGCGGGGCCACGTCGCATCCTCGAAATCCGCGAGGCGCCATTCGCGGCCGCCATCCTCGGCGAGCTGGCGGACCGCCTGGCCGTCCCGGAGGACGGAGCCTTCGTCGGGTTCCTCGGGCGGACACGCTCCACCCCAGGGACGCCGGCGCCGGGGCAGGAAGCCGAGGCTGGGCGCCATGCGGGTCGCGCCGTCGAATCCCTCGAGTACGAGGCCCACGAATCGATGGCGCTGTCCGTCCTGGCCTCGATCGCGGACGAAGTGGCGTCGCGCTTCGGTGTGGACCGGGTGGCCATCGTCCACCGCACCGGGGAGGTCCCGCTGGGCGAACCGTCGATCGCGGTTGGGGCGGCAGCACCCCACCGTGACGCCGCCTTCGCCGCGGCCCGCTATGCCATCGACGAAACGAAGGCGCGCGCACCGATCTGGAAGGCCGAGCGCTTCGCGGACGGGCACGTCTGGATCGGCCACCAGGCGCGCACGGGTCCGCAGGAGGGAACGTGACCGACAGCTGGGGCCCGCTCGAACGCCTGATCGAACTGGCAGAGGCGCTCGCCGGTGCATGGGGCGCCCGGGCACGAGCTTCGACCACGGTTGGCCAGGAGCGCGCCATCTTGCGCCTGTTCGGCGTCCATGGGCTCGATGCGACCGGACGACCGCTGGCCGGCACGACCGTTGACCGCTGGCTCGCGGCCGACCCGCGCGGCCTGGGTGCCGGCATCACCCTGCCATTCGCGATGGCGCTGCTCGAGTACGACCTCGAGCCACAACAGCTGGCGCTCGATGTCGCCTCTGGCGCGGTGGACCTCGGGCTCGAGGCTGCCCTGTTGCGAGAGCCGGACCGGCGTGTCGCGGCCGAGACGGAGGCTCGGCGGCTGGCCGCCGCAGCAGTCGCACGGATCGATGCGGAGCTCACCGCCCGTCACGAGACGATCAGCATGCTCGGCAATGTGCCGCGCCCGTGGCTCGGGGCGACGCTTCGCCAGCCGGACGAGGACCTGGCGCTCGAGGAAGGGGCCGCCATTGTCGCCGCTGGGCTCGACCTGATCGAGATCGAGGTTCCCATCGGCCGCGAACTTGCAGCCGGCCTTGGCGCAGCCGGCCTCGACGTCCCCGAATGGCGCCCACGAGAAGGATCGCGCGGAGTGCCGGGGCGCGAGCTGGCCGACCCGGCCCCGATCGGAAGCCAGCGGGCACTTGCCATGCTCCGGGCGGCCGTGGATCAAGCCGGGGCGGAGCGTCGACGCTACATCCGCCTGTCGACGGTCGTGCCCGCGCTGGGCTCGCCCGAAGGCGCCGTCGTCGCCGCCTTTGAGCGCATCGATCTCATGGTGGCCGATCTCATGGAGGAGATCGTTGGCGATGGCGTCGAGCCGGATCGAGCCCTCGCCGACCACGCGTTCGCGCACCGGCTGGCTGCGCGCGCTGGCACGGCGATCGTCCTGGGGCCCGGACCGCTGGTGGTCGCGCCGGATCTGGCCGCCGGCGTTCCGTCAGACACCGCGACCCGGGCCGGTCGAGCGCTGGCGCTTCAGTTGATCGGCGTGATCCTGGCTCGAGGCGACGGATTACCGTCCGACCAGATCGTGCTCGGAGCGCTCCCTCCATGGGTCGCCGACGAACCGGCCCCGGGTGCCCGGGCGATCGCGGAGGTGTCGGTGCGGCGCGCCCTGTTCCCGGCGCATTCGTTCGCATTCACCGAGCCGCCGCTGCAAGGGGCGGCGCTGGGACTCTGGCCGCATGTCCAGGCGGCGGCCGCGGTCCATGCCAGGGACGCCGCCTTCGTGATGCGCCAGCACGCACAGTGGCCAGGCGACCACGCCACGCTTGCGGCGCTCCGAGCTGGCTCGGCGATGGCGGCGGAGGTCGCGGCGGCCGCACCACCAGGCCCGCTGGCGGGTCTGGCCCTGGCGCACGCCCGGGCGATGATCGCAGCGGCCATCGTCACGGTTGAAGGGCTCGCGGACCACGGCTGGCGGACCGTGGCTGGCGACATGCATGGAGGGCGTGCACTCGGCGGTCGGGATGCCGTCGCAGAACGCACCGAGGCGTTCGACGCCCTTGCTGGTGTCCTCGGCCCCCGGGGCTGACGGACTCAGCCGCCTGAGACGGCCGGGATCACGTGGACGGTTGCGCCCGGTGGCACAGTCGTATCGAGGTCCGCCGGCGCCCCATCGACGAACACGTTGATATGAGGTCGCAGCCGTGGACCCGCCTCGATCAGCCGCTCCCGGACACCCGGGACGATGCGATCGAGGCCAGCCAGGAGGTCCGCCACGGAACGCCCGTCCACTTCGTGACGACGCTCCGCACCCGGGAACAGCGCCAGGAGCGATCGCGGCAGGAGCACGGTCACCACGTCGTCGTCGCCCTCAACCGTCCAGGACGACGGCCTCGACCGACCAGATCTCGGGCAGCGTGTCGGTGATCAGCCGCCAGGTGTCGCCCTCGTCCGAGCTGTGCCACAGCTGGCCCGTGCTGGTCCCGAACGTGATCCCCACCGGATCCAGGGTGTCGCGGGCCATGGCCTCGCGCAGGACCGACAGGAAGGCA
>JANNQZ010000245.1:0-8276 GCA_031401015.1 Chloroflexota bacterium
CGGCATCGACATCTTCATGGGTGACGGTCTTCACGACACTCGGACCGGTCACGAACATGTAGCTGGAGCCCTCGACCATGATCGTGAAGTCGGTCATGGCCGGCGAATAGACGGCGCCGCCTGCGCACGGTCCCATGACCACGGAAATCTGTGGCACCACGCCGGACGCAAGTACGTTGCGCAGAAAGATCTCCGCGTACCCGCCGAGCGAAGCAACGCCCTCCTGAATTCGTGCTCCACCCGAGTCGTTGAGCCCGATCACCGGCGCACCGACCTTCATGGCCAGGTCCATGATCTTGCAGATCTTTTCCGCGTACGCCTCGGACAGCGAGCCACCGAACACCGTGAAATCCTGGCTGAACACGAACACCAGCCGCCCGTCGATCAGGCCGTGCCCGGTCACGACACCGTCACCCAGGACATGGTTGTCAGCGAGCCCGAATTCGGTGGCACGATGCATCACGAATGCGTCGAGTTCGACGAACGACTCCGCGTCCAGCAGCAGGTCCAGACGTTCCCGGGCGGTCAGCTTGCCCTGGCCGTGCTGACGGTCGATCCGGGCCGCTCCCCCACCCAGCAAGACTTCCGCCCGCATCTGGTCCAGACGGCGCATGCGCTCATCATTCGTCGACACCGCCGGTTCAACCTCCCCAAGTGTCCTTGTGCAAAGACGCCGACCCATCATAGTCGTGCAGTCGGCGGCTCGGATATCCACAGATTCGGTGAACAACTCGACAAGGCTGTGGAAAACCGCGTCGCCGCTGGCGCCTCGGAGGAGGTAGCATGACGGCGCACATTCCGCCCTATCCGGCGATTGGCCGGCCGTTGAAGATTCGAGGTACGCACCACGTGTCGCAAGTGATCGCCATTGCCAATCAGAAAGGCGGCGTCGGCAAGACCACGACGGCGATCAACCTGGCAGGCGCGCTGGCGGAGCACAACCTTCGAATCCTGTGCGTCGACATGGACCCGCAGGCCAATCTGACGGCAGGTCTCGGCATCAACCTCAACACAGTCGAGCGGTCGATGGCTGATGTCCTTGCGAACGGTCGCTCGTCGATGAGCGACGTGATCGTCCAAACCGAGATCGCCGGCATCGATGTTGCGCCCGCGCATATCGACCTCGCGTCGACCGAGGGTGAGCTGTTCACCGCACTCGGTCGCGAGCAGATCCTGCGGGAGGCGTTCGAGGGGCACGTCGAGGGATACGACTACGTGCTGATCGACTGCCCCCCGAATCTGGGGCTGTTGACGGTGAATGCGCTAGTCGCGGCGACAGGCGTCATCATCCCGGTGCAGACGCAGTACTACGCCCTGAAGGGCCTGAACAACCTGGTGAAGGTTATCCACGCCATCCGCCAGAAACTGAATCGAGACCTACGCATCCTGGGGTTGCTGCCGACCTTCTACGACGGTCGCACCAACCTGGCCAGGGACATGCTCGACGAATTGCGGGTCGTCGGCGATCACAATGTCTTTGGCAGCATCGTTCGCAACACGGTCAAACTCGGCGAGGCACCGCTCGTCGGGCGTCCGATCACGAGCTACGCGACAACAAGTGACGCGGCGCGAACCTATCGCGAACTCGCCCAGGAGGTGATCGACCTTGGCTCGAACTGATTTCCGCGCCGCGGCCGCCCGTCGTCTGTCCGAGGACACGCAGCTCTCGCCGGCCATCGTCAGCCTGCTCTCGCATGACGGTCCGACCCGTTCAGTTGGCGTCCGGGTCATTCGGGTCGATCGAATCGAGCCGAACCCGGAACAGCCGCGCCTCGTCTTCGAACAGGCGGCGCTCGACGAGCTGGCGTCCTCGATCCGGGAGCACGGCGTCCTCCAGCCAATCCTGGTTCGCCCGCGCGGACCGAATACCTATCAGATCGTTGCCGGTGAACGGCGCTGGCGAGCTTCCCGCCAGGCGGGACTTGAAACCATCCCGGCGATGATCGAGGAGATCGATGACGACACGGCGCTCGAGATCGCCATCATCGAGAATCTCCAGCGAGAAGACCTCACTCCGCTCGACGAAGCGGCCATGTTCGACCGGATGATCCGTCTGCATGGCTATAGCATCCGCAAGCTCGCCGACAAGCTGGGTAAGGACAAGGGCTACCTCGAGAACCGGCTTCGCCTCGCCGATGCGCCACCCGAGATCCGCGAACTCGTGTCTTTGCGCAAGGACAGCCTGTCGCACGCCTACGAGTTGATGAAGGTCGACGACGCCCCGAAGCGCCGCCGTCTGGCCGCGCAGGTGGCTCGCGGAGAGTTGACCCTGATCAAGCTCCGCGAGAAGGTCGAGGGTCGGCGAACGCCGCGGATGGCTTCGGTCGAACGGGGGGGCGACCGCCTGGCTGAGCCGCAGGCCGTCAGTCAGCCATCGCCGGAGCGCGAGGCCGGCTGGCTGGATGCGGCGCGTGTGGTCGCCATCTCCGATGACTCGTTGATCAACGCCAAGCAGGGGCTCGCCGATGCGGTGGAGAACCTCATTGCGGTCCTGCGTAGCCCGGAACTCCGCGGAATGATCCCGCAGACCGACCGCGTCAATCTGGCCAAGTACCTGACGATCGCCAAGCTCAAGCTCGAAAATGCCATCGCGATCGTGCGGAGCGACAACCCGGACTATTGATCTGGAGCTGATCCCGTTGATCCGGAGCTGATCCAGATCCCGGGCGCGTCAATCGATTTGCTGCTCGGCTATGAGGGCGGGTTGAGACCCGCGAGCCAGGCCGCCGCCAGCGCGGCCACACCCACCGCCTGGATCTCCCAGGATCGCTGTCGTCTCAGCGGCGACCCGCGGCGACCGAGTGCCAGCCCGGCCACGATCACGAGCCCGGCAATCAAGGTGCCGAGGCGGATCGTCCCTGGCGTCTCGCGGAACCACAGGGACCCGCCAGCGACCAGGATCACCCCGACCATCACGACCGCCTGAACTACCCAGCTTCGGTCCGACCCCAGCCGCGTTGCCACCGATTGCCGACCTGCGGCGACATCGCGTTCCAGATCGGCCCGAGCGTTGGCGATTGCCACAGCCGTCCCCGCGGCCATCGCCGCGGGGAGCAACAGGGCGAGCGATGGCGGGAGACGGCTCGCCCCTCCGACCCAGGCGAATACCGGTAGCAGAGGAACCCCGATGGCGAATGGGAGCCACGACCATGCCGTGCCCTTGGCCAACAGATCGTAGCCGTACCCGACCGCGAGACCGACGAGAGCAAGCGCCAGGACGATCGGCCCGGATGGGGCTGCCAGCAGGAGCCCAAGGGTGCCGGTGACGCCGACGACGACGCGCGCCGCCCCGACCGATACGTTCCCCGCGGGGATTGGCTTGCCTGGCTTGTGGCCCGCATCTGCGCGTGCGTCGGCCACATCGTTAAGGGCGCCGATCGACATCTGCAGGGCGACCATGGCCGACCCGAGGCGGATTGCGGTCAGGTGATCCGCGCCCGCGACCAGCGCCACGGCCGAGGTCGCTGCACCGTCGAGCAACGACGGGAACGGATGAACGAGCCGCACGAGACCGGCCAGCCTTCGACCGACCAGCCACCCGGCTTGGGCCGAATCAGACGTAGACGATCTCGTCGAAGTTCGCCAGGAGATAGGCGATCAGCCGGTCACGACCGTCGCCAAGCTGGGAGCGGATGCCCGGCACGAGAGCGTGGAGCGTGACCGCCGGGACCATCAGTCGGCCGTTGGCATCTCGCCCCACGACAGCCGGCGGGCCTCCGCCGGTGGCGAACACGCGTTCGAAGCCGCGCTCATCAAGACCGGCCGTGCGGCGAACGTCTTCGACAACCTTGATCACGCCACGGCGGAGCGCCACGTCGCGCATCAATTCGGCCGCCCAGGCGTCGATCTGATCGTCTGTCTGCTCGATCAGGCGCGTTCGGTACTCGGTCGGATCGCCCGACAGGCCTGTCGCTGCCACGAATCCTCCTGTCTTGCTGGAGGGTCGAAGTATGCCAGACGCAACGTCGGCCGCGCGGCACCCCCGGAATCACGGACATTGGTCAGGCTACCCTCCTCCTGGTTGGCGACACCCGGACTAGTGTCGCCTCAGCGAATCCCTCGGGCCAGTGTCGCCGCTTGACTGCCCGTTCCCGTACGATTTGGGACGTGGACCCGACGATCAGCCTGGGGATGACCTTGCTAGCCGGTTGCGGCGTCATCGGCGGCCTTGGATTACTCGCCCGCGGCCTATTAACCCACCGATCGTCGATCCTGGTCGGTGACACTTCGACCTCGACGATCAGCTCCATCGCAGCCGGCGAGGTCCGGATCAGCGGCATCATCGAACCGGCCGAATTGACGCTTGTCTCACTCCTCCAGAGTGTGGCGTGCGTCTACTACCGAGCAACAGTCGGCCGGAGCGATGACACTTCGGCGATCGATACGGGGTTCGTCGAGGAGCGCTCGATTGGCTTCCGGGTCCGCGACGCCACCGGCAGCATCCGGATCTTCCCCCGCGGGGCGCGGTTCGATGCGCCGATCCGGTTCAGCGCGGACGGTGGCGTCCTGCGCGCCAGCATCTCGGGATTGTCCATCCGGACGGGCCCGGCCACGCGCACCGGAGAACTCGATCGCGAGGCCGCGATCGCCGAGCTGCTGCAGGTCCGGGACCCACGGGCCGAGGACGCATCTTCAGGTCTCGGGTACGACCAGAATCGTCGGAGCTACCGGGAAGCGCGTCTGGAAATCGGTGACGCCGTGACCGTAGTCGGGCGAGCCCTCCCCTATTCGGACCTGGACGATCCGGTGGCGTCCGATTACGGATCGGAGGCCGACCGGCTCCATTCGGATCCCGAGGTGGCCGCCGACCTGGCCGAAGCCCGCGCATCGGGCACCCTCGCCGCCAACCCCGCGACGGCCTGGGGCAATGCGGCGATCCCGGGATTTGGCATCGGCCGGCCGGTCAGTACCCCGGAGATCGATCCCGCTGCGAGCCGCCTGCCATTGGCGACCGACGCGCAGGCGGCGCGCGCCGCGCGTACCTTCAAGATCGACCCCGATGCCCTGGTGCTTCTCTCGTCGGCCGAGGCACCGTTGTTGATCGCGCATGGCATGCCCGAGGTGGTCATGGCGCGGAGCGAGTCGAGCTACGCCGTGGGGCTGTTGGGCGCGGTCGTGGCGATTGCATCGGCGATGGTCCTCGCGTTCATGATCAACGAGGGCTTGATTGACGGAACCACCTTGTTCGGAGGCTCCGGCTCGTGACCCTGCCACAACTGGTCGCTCTCTTCGCCGTCGCCCTCGTCCTGTTGATCGCCGGCTTCACCGTGCTAACAAGCTACAACGCGGTCGTGGCACTGCGGCAGCGGATCGACAAGGCCTGGGCCAACGTCGATGTGGCGCTCAAGCAGCGACACGACCAGCTACCAAACCTGGTTGCGGCCGTCCGCGGCGCCATGACCTTCGAGCAGGATGTTCTGAGCGAGGTGACCCGAGCCCGAGCCGCATACGCTCCAACCGCGCCAATTCACGATCAGGCGGTCATTTCGGATCTCACGACCTCCGCCATCCGATCCCTGTTCGCACTGGTCGAGAACTACCCGGACCTGAAATCGCTGGCCAACGTCGCCGATCTGCAGAACGAGATCGAGCGCCTCGAGAACATGATCGCGGACCGCCGCGAGCTGCATAACGACCAGGTCTACCGCTACAACACGCGGATCGGCCAAGTGCCCGGTGCGCTGCTGGCGCCTGTCTTTGGATGGCGCACGCGCGAGTTCTTTGCCGCCGAGCCGGCCCAATCCGCCAATCCGGACACGAGCCTGCGGCCCACGTGATCGTGGCGGAGCCGGAGGCAGCGGAACGGCGCGCCTGGCTCGTCCGCCACGGCGAGACCGAGTGGGCCCGACTGGGCCGGCACACGGGGTCCACCGATATTCCTCTGACCGACCGCGGACGCGACCAGGCGCGCGCACTCGGTCCACGACTGGCCGGCCTTCGCTTCGCGCTCGTCCTCACAAGCCCGCTGTCGCGTGCCGCCGAGACAGCTTCGATCGCCGGATTCGAGGATGTCGCGGTCGCCGATGTCGACCTGATGGAGTGGGATTACGGCGCACACGAAGGACAGACAAGGGCCGAGATCCGCAGCGGTCTGCCCGGTTGGACGATCTGGCGTGGACCGTGGCCGGGCGGCGAGACGATCGGACAGGTGGGTGCCCGAGCAGATCGGGTGATCACCCGACTGCGCGACCCTGCTGCCGGCGGCGACACGCTTGTCTTTGCGCACGGACACCTGCTGCGGGTCCTCGCCGCCAGGTGGCTCGGATTGCCCCCGTCGTCGGGCGGCCTGTTCGAGCTCGGGACGGCAACGCTGTCGATCCTCGGCTGGGAGCGCGAACAGCCGACGATCGAGCTGTGGAACGAGGTTTGCCAGCGGGCCTGAGGCCGAGGGCGATGGCTCCGGCGGTAGGATTCGAACCTACGACATGGCGGTTAACAGCCGCCCGCTCTACCACTGAGCTACGCCGGAACGAAGTTGCGGGGATGGTCCGCCCGCGCGGCCCCTTGAGGGCAGCGGTCGGAAGGATACCTTACGGCGATTGCCGAGTCATGGCGCGCCATCGCCCTCGTCGACCACGTTCTCGACGGTCGAGATGAGTTCCGCCTTGGCCAGATGCCGGAGTGGCTCCGTGCGGTCGCCAACATCGGAGCTCCGACGGGCCTGATCCCAGGACGCGGGGCGCCGGTCTGCGCGGGCTGGCCTGAGTCGCCGCATACTCCCGGCGTGACCGCCACGAAGCCACTCATGTCCGCCAGCGACCTTGCATTGCGACTCGACGATCCGCTGCTCCGGATCATCGACTGTCGCTGGTATCTGGGTCGACCTGGCGACGGCCGTGCGGCCTACGACGCGGGCCATCTGCCGCGTGCGATCCACGTCGACGCAGACGCCGATCTCGCCGTTCGTGGCGGCCCTGGGCGCCACGCGCTCCCTGACCCTGCTGCCTTTGCGAGGCGGCTCGGGGAGCTCGGAATCGGCGATGATCACCTTGTCGTTGCGTACGACGACCTCGGCGGCTGGGTCGCCGCCCGCCTGTGGTGGATGCTTGATGGGCTCGGACATGCGCGCGTGGCCGTTCTCGATGGCGGGATCGGCGCGTGGATGGCCGCCGGCCTGGCACTCACCAACGCTGTGCCGGCATGGCCACCGACCGCCCTGTCGCTCGCGCAATCGTGGACCCGGACCATCGACCGCGACGCGCTGCGCTCGAGGCTGGGGTCGATGGTGCTGCTCGATGCTCGTGCGGCGCCGCGGTATCGCGGCGAGGTCGAACCGATCGACGCCTATCCGGGGCATATTCCGACAGCGGTCAATGCGCCGACCGACGGCAACCTCGGGGCTGACGGCCTCTTCCTGACGGCCGCGGACCTCGTCGCGCGATTTGAAGCGCTTGGGGTTGCCGGCGAGCTCGAAGGGCAGCCCTCCGACCCCGCAGTCGAGGTTGTCACGTCATGTGGCAGCGGCATTTCCGCGTGCCATAACGCCCTTGCCATGCGCGCCGCCGGCCTCCCGGACCCGATCCTGTATGTCGGCTCGTACAGCGACTGGAGCGCGAGCGGGTACCCGATCGCCATCGGCCCCGAACCCGGCCACCCCGCCTGATCTGGCCGGGCCGGCCTCGGCGGTCCAGTCGTCCCTGGCCGAGGGAGGCGCAGGCACGTCGCCACCGACACCCGCCCGGGAGATCGCGCTAGGGTCCGCGTTGCGGCGCGCGCGCAGCACGCCGGCTCCTATTCCAGGTAGTCCTTCAGCTTGCGCGAGCGGGACGGGTGACGCAGCTTGCGTAGCGCCTTGGCCTCGATCTGGCGGATCCGCTCGCGGGTGACATTGAATTCCTTGCCGACCTCTTCGAGCGTCCGCGCCCGGCCGTCCTCCAGCCCAAACCGAAGCTGGAGCACCCGTCGCTCGCGCCCGGTCAGCGAATCCAGCACGGCCTCCACCTGCTCCTTGAGCAGCTGGTGCGATGCCGCCTCGGCCGGCGCCAGTGCCCCGCGATCCTCGATGAAGTCCCCCAGGTGGGAGTCCTCCTCCTCGCCGATCGGCGTCTCGAGAGAGACAGGTTCCTGCGAGACCTTGATGATCTCGCGGACCTTTTCCGGGGTGACCTGGACTTCCTGGCCCTTGGACATCGCCTCCGCGATCTCCTCGACGGTCGGCTCTCGGCCCAGCTCCTGGAGCAGCCCGCGCGATACGCGGATCAGCCGGTTGATGGTCTCCACCATGTGGACCGGGATCCGGATGGTCCGAGCCTGGTCCGCAATCGCCCGCGTGATCG
>JANNQZ010000246.1:0-12982 GCA_031401015.1 Chloroflexota bacterium
CGACCCGGAACGGCGCCGCTACCTTGTTCTTCACGACCTTGACCCGGACCCGATTGCCGACCGATTCCGTGCCAGACTTGATCGTCTCGATGCGGCGAATGTCCAGACGTACGGAGGCGTAGAACTTCATCGCCCGACCGCCCGGTGTCGTTTCGGGGTTGCCGAACATGACGCCGATCTTCTCGCGCAATTGGTTGGTGAAGATCAGGGCGGTATTGGATCGCGACACGGCGCCCGTCAGCTTCCGCAGAGCCTGACTCATCAGCCGGGCCTGGACGCCCATGAAGCTGTCGCCCATCTCGCCCTCGATCTCGGCGCGCGGCACGAGCGCCGCCACCGAGTCGACCACGACACAATCGATCCCCCCGGAGCGGATCAGCGTCTCGGTGATCTCCAGCGCCTGCTCGCCGGTGTCCGGCTGGCTGACCAGGAGCTCATCGACGTTGACGCCGCAGGCCCGCGCGTACCCGGGGTCCAGGGCGTGTTCGACGTCGATGAACGCGACGACACCGCCACGAGCCTGGGCCTCCGCAAGCACGTGCTGGCAGACGGTCGTCTTGCCAGACGACTCCGGCCCGAAGATCTCCGTGATCCGGCCGCGCGGGATGCCACCCACACCGAGCGCGAGGTCCAGCGCGATGGAGCCGGTGGGGATGGTGTCCAGCACCAGCTTCTCGCGCGACCCGAGCTTCATGATCGCGCCACGCCCGAACTGCTTCTCGATCGTGGCCAGGGCGGCGTCCACGGCCCTGCTTCGTTCCGCGAGGGCCCGTTCTGCTGTTCGCTCCGCGGTTCGCTCTTCGGTCATCGCCATCTATCCGTCACGCTCCTCACTCGATCCTGTGGACCGCTCCCCGGAGCGGACGACGATGGCGTCCCGCCGATGAGTCAGCCTTCCTCGCCGTCGTCCGCGACGACCGGCTTCTCCTTGCGCGGCTTGCGGATCACCTCGACGTTTCTGGGGGGATCCGCCATGGGTGACAGGCTGGGCTGTGCCAGCTTCGCCTTTGGCTTCTTCTTGGTCTCCTTGCCCGGCCGATCTCGGGAGCCCATCGTTGTGCCTCCGCGTCTTGCTGAAGGTTACCGACCGACGCTTCACGCCGACTTTGCAGCGCCTTCACCGCCACTTACCCGACCCGCGCGGACTCGCAACTGGGCCATCTCGGCGGGGAAGGTTCCGGCTCGAATGGCGGCTCGGATCCTGGCCATGAAGTCTAGGGTGAAGGTCAGGTTGTGACAAGTTGCCAGTCGGTACGCGAGCAGCTCCTTTGCCCGGAACAGGTGGGCGAGATAGGCCCGCGAGAAGTGTCGACACAGGAGACACGGGCAATCTGCCTGGACCGGCGCCGGGTCGTCCAGGAACCGCTGGTTGCGGATGTTGAGCCGGCCGCCCGGGATCCACAACTGGCCGTTGCGCGCGACGCGGGCGGGCAGCACCGAGTCGAACAGGTCGATCCCGCGATGGACCGCTTCGAGCAGGTCCGACGGGGAACCCAGCCCCATCAGGTAGCGTGGTCGAGGGTCTCCGTCGAGCAGCGGGATGGCGATGTCGAGGGTGTCGTTGCGCTGGTCCGGCGTCTCGTCGCCGGCCAGCCCGCCCAGGCAGATCCCGTCGAACGGCAGGGCCGCGATGAATTGCGTGGATTCGGCTCGGAGGACGGGATCCAGGCCACCCTGCACGATCCCGAAGAGCGCCTGATCCGACCGCCCGTGTGCTGCCAGTGACCGTTCGGCCCAGCGGTGCGTTCGCGCCGTCGCGTCGGCCACAACGGCTCGTGGCGAACTCGGATAGACCGGTTGGTCGAAGGCCACCGCGATGTCCGAGCCGAGCGCCTCCTGGACCGCGACGGCCAGCTCCGGGGTGAACGTGTGGGTGGACCCGTCGAGGTGACTGCGGAACGTGACCCCGTGTTCGTCCACCACCCGCAGGTCCCCGAGCGACACCACCTGGAAGCCGCCCGAATCGGTCAGGATCGGACCATCCCAGTCCATGAACCGATGGAGGCCACCCAGTCGCGCGATCCGCTCATGGCCGGGCCGCAGGTACAGGTGGTAGGTGTTTGACAGGATGATCGTGGCGCCCGCGTCGCGGACGTCAGCGGGGCTGAGCGCCTTGACCGTGGCGTTGGTCCCCACCGGCATGAACTGTGGCGTGTGCACCGTCCCGTGGGCGAGGTGCAGTTCGCCGAGTCGCGCCCGGGTCGACCCATCCGCCAGCGGTGGCACCGTCACCTCGAACCGCGCCGGATGCTCGATGGCGGGTCCGCTCACGCGCCCGTCGCGGGTGGCTCAGACGCCGGCTCGTCCCACAGCCCTGGCATCCCGGGCTCAGCCCGCCGGGGGGGCGGAATCTCGTAGCCGAGCCCGGACAAGTGTGCCCGCGCTAGATCGGTCGCGACCCGTCCGGACGGCGTCCGGTCGATAAACCCGAGCCGCAGCAAAAACGGTTCATAGACATCCTCGATCGTCTCGGTCTCCTCGGATAGAACGGCGGCAAGGGCAGCCACGCCGACCGGACCCGACGCGAACTTCTGGACGATGGCGGCCAGGAGCTTCCGATCGGTCGAATCGAGGCCCTCGTCGTCGATCTCCATCGCACGCATGGCCGCGGTCGCCGTCAACTCGTCGACCTGCCCGTCGCCGTGGACCTGGGCGTGATCGCGGACCCGTTTAAGGAGCCGATTCACGATTCGCGGCGTCCCTCGGCCGCGGCGAGCAATGGCGCGCGTGGCGGCAGGCTTGATCGGCACCCCGAGGATGGCCGCCGACCGATCGACAATCGCCGACAGCTCCGGCTCCGAGTAGAAGTCCAGCCGATACGTGGCGCCAAAGCGGTCCCGCAACGGCGAACTGATCCTGCCCGCCCGGGTGGTGGCGCCGACGATCGTGAACGGCTTGAGGCTCAGGCGCAGGCTCCGGGCCGACGGCCCCTTGCCGATCATCACGTCCAGCGCGTAGTCCTCCATCGCCGGGTAGAGGATCTCCTCCACGGCCCGGTTCAGGCGGTGGATCTCGTCGATGAACAGGACGTCGCGTTCCTCGAGCGAGGTAAGGATGGCCGCGAGATCCCCGGCACGCTCGATCGCGGGCCCGGACGCGTACTTGACGTTGACTCCGAGTTCGCGGGCGATGATCGTGGCCAGGGTCGTCTTGCCAAGTCCGGGCGGGCCGTACAGCAGGACGTGATCCGCGGCCTCTCCCCTCTTACGGGCCGCCGTCAGCAGCACGGACAGGTTGGCCTTGACCTCGCGCTGGCCGATGTATTCGTTCAGCGTTCGGGGCCGCAGGGTGCCCTCGATGACCAGGTCGGCGTCGTCCACCAGGTCCGCCGAGAGGATGTGCGAAATGTCGTCGACCATCGGATGAGAGTCTAGCATGGCCGATCCCATATCGCACGGATGTTCACTTGCTGGTCATGTCGCTGTTTGACGCCTGCCCGGATCCCGGACTCCAGCCGGGTTGGTGTACGGGACAGGCCTGGGTCGGATCCTCCAGCCGGGTTGGTGCCGTCGACCGGTTCTCGTCGAAACGCGTCGCGGCTGCCAATGACCCTGGAGGAATCGACGGATCCGGCAGCCGATCCGTCGCCTACGCCAACCCCATTGGAACTGAGTCGTCCTCCCCTCCCCGACAGTCGATCGAGACTGGGGTCGTCGACCTGGCGCCGCACTCCGGGTCTTTGCCGAACTGATGCACTACCCACCTGCGCCGGCAGAGCGGGCTACTCCCGCAGCAGACTCCGTAGGGCCGCCTTGACCCGCTCCTCGAGCGTCGATGCGACACCGACGTCGAGCAAGGCAGCCCGCGACGCCTCCCGAGCCTCGACCAACGAGTAGCCGAGCGCCTGGAGCGCAGCGACGATCTCGCCTTCGCCAGCGGTGGCCCCGATCACTCCACTACCCCCGACCGCAACGCCGGCGGCGGCCACCTTCTCCTTCAGCTCAAAGATCACCCGCTCGGCGAGCTTCTTGCCAATCCCGGGGATGCTGACCAGGACCGCCTGATCCTGGGCCATGATCGCGAGCTGAAGGTCTGGCGTCGGCCGACTGCCCACGATCGCCAGCGCGACCTTTGGCCCGACGCCGGTCACCGTCAGGAGGAGGTTGAAGAAGCCGAGTTCCTCGACGTTGCGAAACCCGTAGAGCGCCTGGAGGTCCTCGCGCACGAGATGGTAGGTGTGGAGTTTGAGCCGGCCGCCCGGCATGGCGCTCGCGACGACGGCTGGCGCCACAAAGACCCGGTAGCCGATCCCATTCAGTTCAATCACGACCGAATCCGTGGCGACCGCTCCGACAACTCCCTCGACCGAGGCGATCATCTGGTTCGCCCGTGTCCGGCAGTCTGCATCCAGGCAGCCGACTGCCTTCCCGGAGACCACCGAGCGCGCTCCGACGCGGCACCGTGGGTGGCAGGCGCGGAAATGCCCCGAGGACGACCAACAGGGGTCAGCGGGCGGCGTTCGGCCATGTCCTGCGGCCTGGCAGACACGCCGTCATCGCCACGGCCCAGACCTGCCTCGCGACCACACGAGGGACGCACCCGCCGGGAGGCGATCATGACCTCGTCCCGCTGGCAGCCTCACGCCCACGCAGTCGGGCACGGTCTGGTGCCGTGCCTATGACGCGCCCCGGCGGTTGGCCCGCTCACCGGCGAGCGCCGTCTGCACGGCACGCTCGTAGCCGGTGGCGCCGCGGGTGATCGGCGCAACGGCCGCCCGGTCCATCACGCCCGCGGTGACAGGCGCCGCCCCGATCCGTTCCGAATTGGCCGCCCAGGTGGCGATCGCGAGGGCGTCCGCCGCATCGTCCGGGCGCGGCGGCGCCGCCATCCCGAGGACCAGCTGGACCATCCGCCCGACCTGCTCCTTGTCGGCCGCGCCGTACCCGGTGATCGCATTCTTGACCGCATTGGGGGTGGCCTCGCGGACGGGCGTCCGGTGCTGGGCCGCCGCCAACAGGACCACGCCCCGCGCCTGCCCAACTGCCAGTGCCGTCTGGACGTTCCGGGAGAAAAAGAGTCGCTCGACCGCGATCAGCTGCGGTCGATGGAGCTCGAGCAGCTCATCCACCAGGGCGTGGATCGCCAGGAGGCGTTCCGGCAGCGTCAGGTCCGGGCTGGTGGTCAGACAGCCGTGGTCGATCTCGCGCAGCCGCTCCCCGGCTCGCTCGACGATCCCGTAGCCCAATGCCGCGGTCCCGGGGTCGATACCCAGGACGATCACCCGGCAACCTCGGCGAAGACATCCTCCGGGATGTCGAAGTTGGCCGTCACCCGCTGGACGTCGTCCAGGTCCTCGAGCAACTCAACGAGCCGGAGTGCCTGGCGCGCCCGCGACGAATCCAGCTCCACGGTCTGCCGGGCGACCATCGTGGATTCGGCGGATTCAGTGGCAACACCCGCCGCTTCGAGCGCCCGGCGGACCGCATCGAGGCTTCCGGGGGACGTATAGATCTCGATCATCTCCTCGTCGTCGGTGATCACGTCCTCCGCACCAGCGTCGATCGCGGTCAGCGCGACCTCATCGGCGTCCACTCCGCGGCGCGCTACGGAGATCAGGCCGCGCGGCTCGAACTGCCAGGCGACGGCGCCGGAACCCGCCAGCTGGCCACCGGCCTTGGTGAAGATGGAGCGGACCTCGCCCGCCGTTCGATTGCGGTTGTCGGTCTGCGCCTCGACGAGGATCGCGATCCCGCCCGGGCCATAGCCCTCGTAGACGATCTCTTCGTACTGCTCGGCGTCGCCGCCACCCGTCGCCTTGTCGATGGTCCGCTTGATGTTGTCCGCCGGCATGTTGACCGAGCGTGCCTTCTCGATCGCCAGGCGCAACCGGTAGTTGGCGTCCGGGTCCCCGCCCCCCTGCCGGGCCGCCACCGAGATCTCCCGAGCGACCTTGGTGAACAGGGCTCCGCGCCTGGCGTCCGTAATGCCCTTGGCACGCTTGATGGTTGACCATTTTGAGTGACCTGACATCGCGGGCCGGAGTATAGCCGACTATCATGGCCCCACCCCACACCACGGACGTCCCGAGTCCCCCAATCACCAGGAAGGACCGACGAACCGATGACGATGAAGAATGTCGACCTCCCGCATCTTCGCAGCGTGGTCCTGGCGGGCCACGCCGGCTCGGGCAAGACGACGCTGGCTGAGCAGCTGCTGTTCAGGGCCGGAGCGATCTCGCGCCTGGGGCGGGTGGATGATGGGACCGCCCATCTGGACTTCGAGCCCGAGGAGCAGAAGCGCAAGGCATCGCTGAGCCTGGCCGTCGGGACATTCGAGGCAGACGGGACGCGAATCTCGCTGGTCGACACGCCCGGCTATCCGGATTTCATCGCGGACGTGATCGAAGGGTTCGCTGCAGCCGACGGGGCGCTGTTCGTGATGGATGCCTCCGGCGGGGTGGAGGCAGGCCTCGAGCACGCCGTGGCGCTGGGACGATCGACCGGCACCGCGGCGTGTTTCTTCATCAACAAGTGTGACCGGGAGAACGCGAATCCGACCGTCGCCCTGGACGCCCTGCGGGCGACATTTGGCGACAAGATCGCCCCGCTCCAGTTGGCCATCGGTGCGGCGGACACCTTCGAGGGCTATGTTGACCTGGTCCATCGCAAGGCTTGGCGATCCGAGGGCGGCAAGGAGGTCGAGATCCCGATCCCGGAGGCGCTCGCCGCGGAAGTGGCGAAACGACGGGATCAGCTCCTTGAGGCGGCCGCCGAAGCAGACGACGACGTGCTGACCAAGTACCTCGAGGGCGAGGAGATCAGCGATCCGGAGCTCGAAGCTTGCCTGCGCAAGGGCGTCAAGGATTCGATCCTGGCGCCGGTCCTCGTTGGGAGCGCGACGAGGGGGATTGGGCTGCGGGCGCTGCTGGACGCGTTCGTCCGGTATCTGCCATCGCCGGCTGATGAAGCCCCGGTGGCGACGACGGACAAGGCCGGGTTGACGGTCGCAGTGTCCGCGGACGAATCGGGGCCGCTCCTCGCGCGCGTCTTCAAGACCACGGCGGACCCGTTCGTCGGGCGCTTGACCTACCTTCGAGTCCTGTCCGGCACGCTGCATTCCCAGGCGCACGTGTGGAATGCCACCCACGGCGAGGACGAGCGGATCGGCCAGCTGTTGTTGCTGCATGGCAAGGAACAAGAGGCGATCGGCGAACTGAAGGCTGGCGAGATCGGAGCGGTAGCCAAGCTGAGCGTGACCGAGACCGGCGACACCCTGGGGCTGCGTGACAAGCCGTTGACATTGCCGCCCCTCGCGTTCCCCGCGCCATCATTGGTCCTGGCCATCGAGCCCCAGAGCAAGGGCGACCTCGACAAGATGGGTCCGGCGCTCGCGCGGATGCTCGAGGAAGAGCCCACCGTTCGCCTCGAGCGCAGCGCGACCGGCGAGCAGACGCTGCGGACCATGGGCGAGGCGCAGACCGCGGTCATCATCGAACGGCTCAAGCGCAAGTTCGGGGCCGCCATCGTGACCCATTCGCCGCGGGTCCCGTACAAGGAGACGATCCGCGGCAAGACCCAGGTCCATGGTCGCTACAAGAAGCAGACCGGCGGACATGGGATGTTCGGCGACGTCTGGCTGGAGCTGGAGCCGAACCCGGACGGCGGGGTCGAGTTCGCGGAGCGAATCGTGGGTGGCGCCGTGCCCAAGGGCTTCTTCGCCGGTGTCGAGAAGGGCATCCGGGAGGCGGCCGAGGGCGGCGTCCTCGCCGGCTATCCCCTGTCCGACTTCCGGGCGACGCTCTACGACGGGTCGTTCCACGCGGTTGACTCCAACGAGATGGCGTTCAAGATCGCTGCGTCCATGGCCTTGAAAGATGGCGTTCAGCACGCCAAGCCGGCACTCCTGGAACCGATCATGGCGGTCGAGATTCGCGTCCCCGAGCCCTACATGGGCGAGGTCAACCGGGACCTCAATGGTCGGCGTGGCCGCGTCCTCGGGATGGACACGGATGGCTCGATACAGGTGATCAGCGCGCACGTGCCGCTGGCGGAAATGGGCAGCTACGCGATCGAACTGCGGTCGCTGGCTCAGGGCCGCGGTTCGTTCACGATGACGATGGACCACTACGACGACGTGCCGGGTCACATCGCCGAGAAGGTGATCGAGACCCACCGCAAGGAGATCGAGGCGGCCGGTGGCCACGTGGCTGGCCACTAGGACTGGAGTCGGGGCGGGCGGCGGGGCGGCTTCTCGCGCACCCGGTCGAGTCCCAGCCAGGCGCCACTCTTACACCGTTGGCCGGCGGCGCCGTTCGCTCCGCTCGGACGCGATCAGCAGGGCGCGCTCGATGGTGAGCTGGCCTTCGTAGAGCGCTCGTCCGACGATCGCGCCCGCGCAGCCAATGTCCCGGACCGCCCGCAGGTCGTCCAGCGTAGCGATCCCGCCCGAGGCAATGATCGTGCCCAGGCCGCGGCCGACGAGTCGCTCGTACAGGGGCAGATCTGGCCCGTTGAGGAGTCCGTCGCGCTCGATGGCCGTCACCTCGAAGGACGTGACGCCGGCTTCGGCCAGGAGCAGGACGGCCGTCGCAGCGTCCACCTCATCGGCGGCGGCTGCCCAGCCGTGCCCGACTGCGCGACCCCCGCGGACGTCGATCGCGACCGCGACACGATCGGGGCCGTGGGTCGCGACAAGGCGTCCGGCGAAGGCAGGATCGCGCAGGGCCGCGGTCCCGACGATGACCCGTGTTGCTCCGGATCCGAGGGCCAGGGCAACCGCTGCCTCATCCCGTAGCCCGCCGGCCACCTCCACGCTGCATCGCTCTCCGACCGCCGCGACGATCGTGGCGATGACCGCGGTGTGCACGGGGTCACCGCTCCGCGCGCCATCAAGATCGACAACATGGAGCCAACGGGCACCGGCATCCGCAAACCGGCGGGCGGCCTCGACGGGATCATCGCCGTACACGGTCTCCTGATCGAAGTCGCCCTGGCGCAGCCGGACGACGCGGCCACTCCGCAGATCGATGGCGGGAAGGACCTCGAAGGGGCTTGCGTCGCTCATGGTCATATGCTAACGTATTAGCATGCTACTATGTTGCGTGCGTCTGGATGCGCAGGGACCGGCGGTGAGTGATGGCTGACGACTGGCGTACACCAGATATCGAGGCACTCCTTGAGGCGGTCCTCCGACTCGACGAGATCGCAGAGACGGAACGGTTCTTCCGTGACCTGTGCACGTTGGCAGAACTCCGGGACATGGCCCAACGGTGGGCGGTCGTTCGACTCCTCGATGCCGGTCTGCACTATGCCGAGATTTCGCGGCGGACCGGTGCCAGCACCGCCACGATCACCAGGATCGCGTCGTGGCTCAACCATGGCGAAGGGGGCTACCGGGGGATGCTGGCCAAGCTTGACAAGGCATCCGGAACGGGGACGGCCGCGGACCCCGTGGTGGGCGACCGATGACCGGATTGGGCGTCCGATGAACCCGCGACGCCGCCTTCGTCTGGCGATCCCGAACAAGGGGCGGCTCGTCGAACCCACGTTGCGCCTCCTCCACGACGCCGGCCTTGTCTTCGACGAACATGATCGAAGCCTGGTCGCGATGGTCCAGAATTACGATCTGGAGATCCTGTTCGTCCGGACCAACGACATCATCGAATTCGTGGGCGACGGCGTGGCCGATCTCGGCGTGACCGGCGATGACCTGATCAGCGAAGCGGGAACGGATCTGCCACGGGTCAGGACTCTTGGTTACGGGCGTTGTCGATTGGCGGCGGCCGTGCCCAACGACGCGCCGTATCGGACCGTCGAAGACCTCGCCGGGCTGCGCATTGCGACCGCCCACCCGAACACCACGCGCCGGTTCTTTACGGACCGCCAGATCACGGTAGAGATCATCCCGATTTCCGGTGCGGTGGAGGTCGCCCCGCGACTGGGACTTGCGGAGGCGATCGTCGATCTCGTGTCCACGGGCTCCACGCTGGTCATGAATGGGCTGCGCCAGGTCGGTGACGTGCTGGCGTCCGAAGCGGTCCTGGTCGCCAACCCCGCGGCGCAGCGGGATCGTGCCGACGAACTCGCGGCGATCGACACGATGCTCAGCGCTGTCATCGCTGCCCGCGGACGCAAGTACCTGATGATGAATGCGCCGGCGACCACCCTGCCAGAGATCGAGGAACTCCTCCCGGCGCTCGAATCGCCAACCGTGATCCCCCTCGCGCACGCCGGCATGATCGCGATCCACTCCGTAGTCGGCGCAGATGAGGTGTGGGGGCTGCTGCCGAAGCTCAAGGCGGCGGGAGCGTCAGGCATCCTCGTGCTCCCGATCGAGAAGATCGTCCAGTGAGCACGATGGCGCGCGAGCCCGGCGCGACTGGAGCGCTCGCCGCGAAGCCGGAGCGTGCCGCCATCGGCGAGGCCGTCGCCGCGCCAGAGGTGGCCAGACTCCGCTTGCGGCGACTTGACCTGGCAGCCGTCGCCGCTGGTGACGAGGACGCCCGCCGCGAATATGCCGCCCTCATCCGGCGCGGTGCGGTGCCGGATCCCACGGTTCGTGAGACCGCCCGGGCGACCCTCGCGACGATCCGCGATGGTGGTGACGGCGCCGTTCGAGCCGCCAACACCGCAGTTGGCGGCGGCCGCCCAGACGGTCGTCTCGTCCTTGACGCGGACGAGCTCCGCCAGGCGCGTGACTCGCTCGCACCGCGGACCCGCCGCGCCCTCGACCAGGCCATCGCCAACGTCCGCCGGTTTGCCGAGACCCAGCGCCCGATTGCCTCAACCACAACGATCATCACCCCGGGGATCGCGATCGAGCGCCGCTGGACCCCCCTGGCCCGGGTCGGGGCCTACGTTCCGGGCGGTTCCGCACCGTATCCCTCGTCCCTGGTCATGACCGTCATCCCGGCCCGGGTCGCCGGCGTCGACACGGTCATCGTCGCCTCGCCGGCCGATCGCGACGGCGCCACCAACCCCATCCTCCTTGGTGTGGCGGGGCTGCTCGAGGTCGATGCGTTCATCGTGGCCGGCGGCGCCCAGGCCATTGGCGCCCTCGCCTACGGTCTGCCCGAGGCTGGGATCCAGTCGGTGGATCGCATCGTCGGTCCCGGGAATGCCTGGGTCACCGCCGCGAAGATGGAGGTGATCGGGGAGGTCGGAATCGACCTGCCGGCAGGCCCGTCCGAAGGGATGGTCCTGGCCACACCACCGGCCGATCCGGCACGCGTCGCCGCGGATCTCATCACCCAGGCCGAGCACGGGCCGGATTCGCCGGCCATTCTCGTCACGACCGATGCCGTGTACGCCGACGCGGTCGAACGGGCGGTCAATGTCGCGCTCGTGGGCGCCAGCCGTCGGGGAATCCTGGCTGCCGCTCTCCGCGACCACGGCCTGATCGCCCTCGCCCCCACGCTCGATGCCGCCATTGATTTTGTCAACGACTATGCTCCTGAGCACCTGTCAGTCGACGTGGAACCGCTCGAAGCCACCATCGGCCGGCTGCGAAATGCGGGATCGATCTTCGCAGGACCCTGGGCACCGGAGTCGGCGGGCGACTATGCGACCGGGGCCAACCATGTCCTCCCGACCGGTGGCCTGGCCCGCGCGTCCGGGGCCCTGGGGGTCGAGCACTACGGCAAGTACAGCCAGATCCAGCGCTTGACCCGCGACGGGCTCGCCTCCATCCGCGAAACCGTGGGCACCCTGGCCGAGGCCGAAGGGCTGCTGGCGCACCGCGACGCCATCGAGATCCGCTTCACGGGTGACGGGGGATGAGTCCCACACCGGTGACCTTCAGTACGCCCACCGCACCTTCCTCGTACACCTGGGAAGCCACCAACGAGGAAGTCGCCGCCCGCTACGGCGTCGATCCGCGGCAGATCGTTCGGTTCGACCTGAACACCTCCCCCACCCCGCCGGCGCTCGCGGGTAGGCTGCTGGCCGGCGGCGAGTTCGTCACGTCGCTGTCCGAGTACCCGCCAACCGATTACCGCGCGATGGTGGCTGCGGCGGCCGCGCGCTACGGCGTGGCCACGAACGAGATCGTGGTTGGCGCTGGGGCCGATGAGATCCTCGACATGGTCTCCAAGGTGTTCATTCCACCGGGCGGCCAGACCGTCGTGCCCATCCCCAGTTATGCGATGTACCGGGTCGACACGGAACAACGCGGGGCGACCGTCCTCGCCGTCCCCCGGCGTGGGGCGGCGGATGGCTGGGCGCTCGATCTCGGCGCGGTCCGGGCCGCCGCCCGTGACGCCTCGGTGATCTGGCTGTGCAGCCCGAACAACCCGACCGCGCTGGCCGAGCCTGACGGCTTGATCGCGGAACTGCTCGCCGGCCTCCTGATCGATGCCGATGTCGACAAGCGCGAGGCACCGATCGTGGTGCTCGATGAGGCGTACGCTGAATTCGTCGGACGGTCGCTGCTCGACCTGCGCTTTGCCTACCCGAACCTGATCGGCATCCGGACCGTCAGCAAGGCCTACGCGCTGGCGGGGCTGCGAGTGGGGTTCGGGATTGCGCGCCCGGGGATCATCGATCGACTCAACCCCTACCGGCCGCCCGGGTCGGTGAGCGTGATGTCAGTGACGATCGCCACGGCGGTCCTCCGCGACGATACGATCCTCGCCGCCAACCTCGATCGGGTGGTTCGGGAACGGGCACGCCTCAGCAAGGCGCTTCGGGACGCCGGCTGGTCCGTTGGCCCGTCGGTTGCGAACTTTGTCCTGGTCGACTTCGGGACCGCCGAACGGGCCGCCTCGGTCGCGGACACCATGCTGGCGGCGGGTCTCGTGCCACGCACGTTTGGTGCCGGGCACCCGCTGGTCAGCCATCTCCGGCTGACGGTCCGCGACCCGCATGAGAACGATCGATTGATTGCCGTCGCGCAGTCGCTGGCGGCCCAACTACAGGGAGATCCGGAATGACAACGCCGCTTGGTGAGTTGACGATCGGCCCGCGGGACGGCCGCCGAATCACGATCGCGCGATCCACCCGTGAGACCTCGATCACCGTCACGCTCGGGATTGATGGCAGCGGCT
>JANNQZ010000247.1:0-3799 GCA_031401015.1 Chloroflexota bacterium
CTTCATCGAATTCGGAGTATAGGGGTCGTGCCTCATGGACAGGCGATCTTGTAGACACGCACGTCAGCAAGTGGATCCGGCCCATCGCGTGGACCTGCTCCAAGGTCGAGCTGGTGGAAGCAATCGGCGCCTTCGACTCGACTCTCAAGGATGGCTGGCCAGTGGCCGTGCTCATTCCCGATCAGGATCAGGAGTCTGGCATCGAACCGCTCGGCAAGGTCGACCACGTCGGCAGGGAGCTCGTTGGGCAGGGCCAGCGCGGAAGCGCGCTGGGTTTCCGCCACCCAGATTGGGTTGCTCGAGATGACCGGGCGCTCGCGCTGATTCAGTGGCTCACCGATCGCTGCCATCCGACGGCCCAGTTCCTCGTACTGCGTCGCGGTCTCGCGCGATCCCGCGCCAAACAGGGTCAGGAAGACGGTCGAGAAGAGGATCGACCCGGCGACGCCCAACATCGCCCCCAGCCACGCAACCGGTCGGGTCCACCCGCGCCTGGTGCCCACCCAGACAATCGCGCGATCGAGACCGACGAGCGCGAATACGATCAGGAGAACGTGCGCCGGGCCCGCCGCATGCAGGAACGTACCCCAGATGGTGGATACGGGGAAGGCGAGACTGGTCGCCAGGAAGGTCGCCGCGGTGACGAGGACCACGGGCCGGAGAGCCGTATCGCGGATGCTCCAGCCAAGGGCGAGGAAGCCGACGACCGATAGCGGGGCGCCCGGAAGCAGCAGGACATTGAGCAAGTTGTGTGAGACGCCCGCAACACGCAGTTCCAGCAGCCTCCCAGGACCCAGTGCCAGGTAGCGGCTAACCGTTGGGGGGTCATTCCACGCAAAGACGTCAAAGCCGGTGACACTCAGCGCGTTGGCCGCGGCCTGACCGGGCAACGGGCTGCCAAAAACGATCCAGTCCCGGATCATCCAGGGCGCGAATACAAGGAGGGCGACGAAGCCTGCGACGGCGACCCCGCGGACCCGCGCGGCACGATCCAGACCCGGAATTCGCATCGCGACGATCGCCCAGGCGAGGCCAATCCAGATCGCCTCATTTCGAGTCAGCGCGGCCAGCCCGATGAGCACTCCGAGGCCGATGATACGGAGATCCCCCACGCGCAGGGCACGATGCTCGCGGGCGATCCGGCTCATGAGCAGGCACGCGGCCAAGGCCAGGGCGGCAAACGGCATCGTCGAATCCGGCAACGTGCTGTGCAGGATCAGAGGGAGAGAAGCGGCACAGGTCAGGCCCGTACCGAGCGCGAGCGTCCGCGCGCGACCGGGCGGAAGGCCGCGTTCGATGGCAACATCCGCGGCCAGCCTCCAGGCGAGCACGGGGACCAGGGAGCCGACGACTACCGACGCCACCTGGGCGGACCCGAACGTCGCCCCGAACAGCGCCATTGGAATGGCGGCCAGGAAGGTCGGCAGGGGGAGCCAGACCTCGAAGGCCGGCCTGGGAAAGATGAGGGGCGGAGTCTGGAAGCTCCACAGCGCGTCGGAGACCAGGCCGCGACCCTCGAGCAGGTTGCGCGCCACACCAACGTAGTACGCCGTATCCTCCGGCTTGGGGAACACGATCTGGGCCGCGAAGATCGCGCGAACCAGGACTGCCACGCCGAAGATCAGGCCGGCCGATAGCCAGGCTTCCCGACGGCTCATCGGCGCGATACCCAGGCGGGAGGCTGCGCACTCGCGGTCGCCGCGCATCGAACATCGGTTGAAGAGAAGCACACTGGATACAGGGCGAGGGTCGGTGCACCGCCTTCGGCTGCCTGGATGGTCAGCGCAGCCGGTCCGATCCAGCCGGGCCGAACATCGGCGACCAGCACCGGTTCGAGCGCCTCTACGATCCCGGAGCGCTCCAGCACAAGCCAGCGGATGCCGTAGGCTTCGGCCACCGCCCGGATCGTGTCGATCGGATCGTCGGGCGACACGACGCCGGGATGGCCGGTGAAGTACTTGAACCCGGCAGCGTCGATCGTCATTAGACGGTCTGTCGGTGGAACGCCGAGGCGCTCGAGTTCGGCGGCCAGGGTGAGCCGGGCGGCGCGATCGCCAGCCCAGGTGTTGTGCGCCGTCGGCGCGTAGAGGAAAGCGGTAGCGACGACGAACGCGACGACGGCCCAGCTGAACAGCGGAATGGCCACCTTGGGTTGCCATGCGGGCCGACGCCGGGCGATGGCGATGACCAGCGCGGCGACGCCCTCCAGCGCCAGGATGTAGGCGTGAGGGGCCATCCCCACCGCGGAGTGGATGAACGCGCCACCTGGAACGTGCAGCGGGAAGATCAATGTCGCCCCGGCGAACATGATCCCGACATACAGAAACCAGGGCACGAAGTCACTCGAGCCCCGGCGGCGCCACGCGCCCCAGGCCATGAACGGCACCAGCACGACGGACGCGATGATGACCGCAAAATTGGCGATGGCGGCGACGAACCCGAAGACCCGACTGCTGAGGATCGCACCTGGCCCCTGGGCCAGGAACGCGGCGAGTGAGGTGTCGGCGGTCAGGCTGTTCCATTGCCGATACGAGGTCAGCCACAGGGCGGACCCGCTCGAGGCGGTCGGCGAGATCGAGCCGAATTCACTCAATTGGCGCACCCACCACGGGCCGACGACGAGGAGGTACAGGGCGAAGCAGCCGGTGGCGGCCCAGAGCGGGAGGGCGGGCGGTCTGCGCCCCCGCCAGGCCCGCAGCCGATCGACGACGAAGACAAGACCGATCGCACCCCCAAGCAGGAACGCATCGTTTCGGGCAATCGAGGCGATACCGACGAGCAGGCCGGACAGGACGTAGGCTCGCCGATCACCGCGAAGGCCACGGGCGGCCAGCCAGAGGGTGGCCGCGACCAGGGGTTGGAAGATGGCGAAGTTCTCCGGCTGGGCCATGAACACGGTCCCGGCCGCCGGGATCGCCCCAAGGACGCCAGCGCCCAGCTGAACCGTCCGCGAGGCCCCGACATCTCGGGCGATCAGCCAGGTCAGCGGCGCCGCCAGGGACCCGATGATGACCATCGGCAGGACGGATGCCACGGCGGACGGTCCCAGCAGCGCGATGAACGGGACCTGGATGACTGATGCGAGCGGCAGCCAGTGGGCGTTCGACGGGATGGGCAGAACCGCCGGGTCCGGGAGCTTGCTGCCGACCTCGGCGAAGATCCAGACGAAGTCGACGCTGAGACCGTGACCTGCCGCCAGCGCCCGCGCGACGTCAACGTAATAGAAGGAATCCGGGTAGCCAGGGTCCGGGTACTGGACCATAAAAAGGGCGCGTACCGCGAACGCGAGCCCGTACAGCAGCAGTGGGGTACGCAAGACCGCCGCAGCGTAGCATCGAGCGCTTCTGAGCCGACTGGTACGGATGGCCTACCCTTGGTGGCCGTGGCCGCGCGGGACGATCTCCCGGCGCGACCGATTCCCGGTGATTCCGTGGCGATCGATGTGGTCGCGCTCAAGGCCCGCTCCGACGACGAAGTGGTCGCGAACCCGGCGCTCCTCCTGATCGGCGAGGCCAGGAGCGGGTTGGATCCGCGAGGCATGGCGGACCTGCACCGACTCGAGCGGGCGAGGGAACTCCTCGCGGGCCGGGCGCACGTGGGACGGACTCGCCTTGCGATCTTCGCGGCCGGCGGCTTCAGCGCAGACCTGCAGGTTGAGGCGACCCGCCGTTCCGACGTGGCGCTCATCGACCTGGAGCGCCTCTACGCGGGCGACTGAGGGCCGTACGCCGTCAGGGTCCTGTCGCCACGGGCGCGAGACTTGTCGAGCCCGGTGAGACCTCCACCGAGCGTCTGCGCC
>JANNQZ010000248.1:0-7313 GCA_031401015.1 Chloroflexota bacterium
ACGGCCGCCCTCGCGGCTGCCGAGGTTGCCGGGCGCAAGGGCCACGTCTGGATCTCTACGCACGGGGCGGACCCAAGCGTCCGCGAGGCGATCCGTAGCGAACCGCAATGGATCGGTTCATCCGCCTACTTCCCGGAGCGCTATGGCGAGCTCGTGATGCCCGTCGCGATCGCCCTGGCCAAGGGCGAGACGGTGGCCGAAGAGGTCCTTGTCGAACATCTATTCATCAACGCCGCGAACATCGACGAGTTCTACCCGCCCGGGTGAGCTCGGCTCCATCAACCCCGGTCGCCCCGCCCGGCCCACCGGCCGGGGCGACCGCCAAGAGCGGCAGGCCGCGTCCGCTCCGGGCATCGTTGCTCAACCCGATGACGGCGCGCCTCGTCGCGCTCGTTGGCCTGAGCGTGGCCTTCTCGATCCTGAGCCCGTTCTTCCTGTCCCCGGACAACCTGCTCAACGTGATGCTCAACGCCGTGGTGGTCGGGATCATCGCGGCGCCGTTGACGCTGCTGCTCGTCGCCCGCCAGGTCGACCTCTCGGTCGGCTCCGCTGTGGCGTTCTCGGCGACGACCATGGCCGTCGTCGCGGAGACGGGCGCGGGGCTCGCGCCGGCGATCATCGCCGCCATCGGTGCGGCCCTGCTCGTGGCGATCATCAACGCGTTCGCGATCACCAAGCTGCGAGTGCACTCGATCATCACCACCCTGGCGACGCTGGCGGCGTTCCGCGGCTTATCCAAGCTCGTCGGCTCCGGGCGCAACATCCCGGTTGAGGATTTCGATGTCCTCGGCCGCAGCCGCATCGATCTCCTAGGCATCGAGATTCCGGTCAGCGTCTTCATCCTGCTGGCCGTACTCGTGCTGTTCTGGTTCATCATGAGCCAGACGCGTTACGGTCGGCACATGTACGCAATGGGCGCCAACCCGAAGGCGGCCCTCCTGGCCGGGATCGCCCTGGAACGCAATGTGGTCATCGGGTTCCTGCTGACGGGCCTCATGGTCGGAGTCGCCGCCCTCATTGTGGTCTCGCAGCTGGGAGCCACCTCGCCGACCACGGCCCAGGGCCTGGACCTGCTGGCGATTACCGGGATCATTCTCGGCGGGGCCAGCCTCGCCGGAGGGCGAGGGACGATCCCGGGCACGATCATCGCGATCCTCATCCTTGCCGTCCTTGACAACGGACTGACCCTGATGCGGATCACCTCGTTCTGGCAGGAGGTCGTCCGGGGGGCTCTACTCATCGGAGCCGTGGCGCTGGACCAGGCGCGGATCGCGCGGGGCAGGCCCGACGTGCGGTTCGAACTGTGATGGACGCCCCGCTGCTCTCGGTCCGCAACGTGAGCAAGAACTACGGCGCTGTCGAGGCGCTCAAGGACGTCAGCTTCGAGCTCCAGCGCGGCGAGGTCGTGGGCCTCGTCGGCGACAATGGTGCCGGCAAGTCGACGCTGGTCAAGTGCATCGCCGGGGTCCTGCGCCCGAGCGAGGGCGAGATTCACCTCGAGGGCACGAGACACGAGTTCAACTCTCCGGCCGAGGCCCTGGCCGCTGGCGTCGAGACCGTCTACCAGGATCTCGCCCTGGTCGAGTTGTTCGATCTGACGGCAAACCTGTTTCTTGGCCGCGAGCTGGTGCGCACCGGTCTGCTCGGGCGCCTCGGGTTGCTGCGCAAGCGCGAGATGGAGGTGGCGGCACGTGCGGCGGTCGCCAGGTTGCCGGCGCGGTTCCCGGATCTCGACGCGCCGATCGACAACATGTCCGGTGGTCAGCGTCAGATCGTCGCGATCAGCAAGGCTGCGTTCTGGGGTCGACGTCTGCTGTTGCTCGACGAACCGACCGCCGCCCTTGGCGTGCAGGAGTCGGCAGGTGTCCTCGAGATGATCAGCCATACGGCCGCCCGGGGTGACATGGCCATCGTCGTCATCGCCCACAACCTGCAGCACATCTTCTCGATGTGTACGCGAGTGCTGGTGCTCCGGCGAGGGTCGGTCGTCGCCGACCTCCAGGCGGCTCAGACCACACCCGAGGAGGTCGTGGCCTACATCACGGGCGCTCGGTAGCCCGCCTGCTCCCTACTCGAAGTACCGGCGCGGGTTGTCGACCAGGAGTTGACGCACGTCGGCCGCCGAGAAGCCGCGAGCCTGGAGCAGCGGGATGAACTCGCGGAGGACGTGCGCGTATCCGTCGCCACCGTTGACCGTGAGCGCTGGACGCTTGCACACGTCCGACGAGATCAGAATCCGGCCGATGTGGCCGGCGGCCGCGTAGTCGGCGATCCGATCCGCCCGCCAATCATTTGTCGCCTTGTCGTCCTGGCCGATGGTGTCGAACCCGAGCCACGCCCCACGGGCGATGATCGCGGCGTGGTAGGTGATGTCCGGGTTCGTATCGGCATGGCCGATGAGAACCTTCGAGGGGTCTGCTCCCGCCGCTTCGAGGATGTCGAGCTGATCCAGCCCGATGCGGGTGAAGATGGCGTGCGTCGCGATGGGGGCTCCGGTGGCTCGCTGTGCGGCGGCCGCGGCGCGGAAGACGCGAGCCTCGACCGGGTCGATCTCCCGGTGGCCTGTCGCGATTTCGCCGATCAGCCCGGCGCGAATCCGGTCAGGCCCAACGCCCTCCGTCAATTCTTCGATGAACCGCGTGGTCACCGCCTCCTCGCTCAACGCATCCACCCAGGTCGGTCGGAAGCGGTGCCAGTAGATCCCGGTGCCCGCGATGATCCGCACCCCGCTCGACAGCGAGATCCGGCGCAGGCCCTCCCAATCCGGGTACAGGCCTACCGTCGTCTGGTCGACGATCGTCTCGCCGCCGGCAGCGCGGAACAGGGCCAATTCGCTCGCGGCGACCGACTCGTCGAGCAGGATGCCAGCCGAGTTGAGCGACACCTCGTACATGTCGATGAGCAGATGCTCGTGCACGAGCGTCACGCCGAGGTCGGCGGTCGCTATCGGACCGGTGACCGTCTGAACCGAGGTCACCATCGGGTCAGCCACCAGCGCCGGGGAGATGCACCCGCAGCCAGACGACGCTCCGATCGACCATGGCGAGTTCATCGACGTCATCCGACCCGAGCGACGCCAGTTCAACGCAGACCGGACCGTCGAAACCGGCAGCCGCCAGGATGGCGATCAGCCCATCGAGGTCGGCGACGCCTTCGCCAAGGGCCGTGGAGATCGGCCCGCCAGGAATGGTCGGGTCGCCCGGCTCGTGGTCCTTGAGCTGCACCAGGAGGGTGTACGGCGCGAGCACACGCGTTCCTTTGGCCATGTCGTCGCCAACGCGGGGCAGGTTGACGTTGTCAAGGCAGACGCCCAGGGTGTCGGGGCGGTCCACCTGCTCGAACAGGTCGAGGATGTCGCGGGCGCGCAGATCGCCATGGTTCTCCAGCGCGAGCCGGACCCCGACGCCCGCCGCGTAGTCGGCCGCCCGGCGCATCGGCCCGACCAGCCGCTCGACGAGCACCTCTGCGGGTTCGTCGCCGCGTGAAGCCGGGCTGCCGGCCGTGATCCGCATGACCGGGTGGCCAAGGCGTGCGGCCGCATCGATCCAGCGGGCCAGCTCCAGCTCCGCGCCGTAGCTCCGGCCGCCGTCGAGCCCGTGGTGCCGACCGGTCGGCCACGGGTGGCCCCACGAGAAGCCAACCCGCAGGTCGGGTCCCGCGTCGGCGAGCATCGTGGCATCGATCGTTTCGGGCTCCGGCAGGTAGCAGGTCTCCAGAAAGACGACCTCAGCTCCCGTCGAGCGAGCGTGGCGCAGCACGGGTCCGGGCTCGGGCGCCCACGCGGCGTGGGAGGACGGGGTCTCCCCGGGCCGATGCTCGCCGTAGCGGCGGTGATAGGAGTAGCTGTCAATCCCGACTTGCATGGAGCGCTCCTCGCAGCCTGTCTCGATGGCCTATGCTAGCCGGGTTCTGGAAACGTCACCAGCCCGGTGCGCGGCGGCCCGCGGCGGGCCGCCAGCGAGGGGAGAGAGCTGATGATCCAGGTTGAGGGACTGACCGGCCGCGTCGCCGTGGTGACGGGCGCCGGGCGCGGCATCGGCCAGCGGATCGCGGAGGTCCTGGCCGGCAACGGGGCGAGGGTCGCCGCCCTGGACCTCGAGGCGCCAGCACACCCAGGCATCCTTGGCATCGCCTGCGATGTCAGCGACGAGGCGGCGATCGAGGCCGCGTTCACGCGAGTGGAGGCGGAGCTGGGCAACGTGTCGGTGCTGGTGCTCAACGCCGGGATCTTCCCGATCGTCCCGTTCGAGGAAACGACGCGGGAGCTGTGGGACCGCACGATGGCGATCAACCTGACCGGCGCCTTCCTCTGTGCAAGGCGAGCCCTGCCGGCGATGCGCGAGGCGGGCTACGGGAGAATCATCGGGATTGGGTCGAGCGCGGGCAAGGCTGGCGGCGCCCGTTCGGTGGCGGCCTATGCGGCGAGCAAGGCCGGAGTCATGACGCTCATGAAGTCGATCGCCAACGAATACGCCAAGTTCGGGATCACGGCCAATGCCCTGGCCCCGGCGCTGATCGATACACCGATGATCGACAACTCGCGCGATCTCGTATCCCGGATCCCGGTGGGCAGGTTCGGGACCGTGGACGAGGTCGCGTCGCTGGTGGCCTTCCTTGCCTCGGAGCACGCTGGCTACATCACGGGCGAAGTGACGGATATCAACGGCGGCTTCCTGATCGATTGACGTCGGATCGACTGACGACGAGGAGCGAGCGATGACGGCCCTGTCTCCGCCGGAGGTGCGCCTGGATCGGCTCCGACCGGCCGAGATCGCCGCGGCGCTCGAACGGGCGCCCATTGCCTGGATCCCGCTCGGCGCGCTCGAGTATCACGCGGCCCACCTCCCCAACGGCACGGACGGGATCACCGGGCAGGCCGTGCTGGTTGGGGCCGCAGAGCGACTGGGCGGCGTGGTCCTCCCGTGGTCGTACCTGACGATCGGCACCCTCGCGCTGCCCTGGTCGTTCCGCTACGACCCGGTCCTGGTGGCCGACGCGCTTCGCCAGACGCTCCGCCAGCTCCCGGCCTTTGGCGTGCGGCTCGCGGTCGTGCATACCGGGCACGGGCCGCTGGACCTGAACCACCTGATCAAACGGGTCTGCGCGGAGGTGGCAGGGGAGGGGATCGGGCTGCGGGCGATCGGGCTCTGCTACCTGGAGCTGAACGCCGCGCTCGGCACGGGCCTGGGCACGGACTGGCCGGTGGCGGTGGACCACGGCTCGTCGATGGAGACATCGTGGATTGCCGCGCTGGAGCCTGGACTCGTGGCGACCGATCGACTCCCGGACGACCGCGAGGCTTCGATTGTTGGCGTGTACGGCCCGAATCCACGCTTCACCGTCGACGCGGGACGCGGAACGGCGCAGATCGCAGCCGCGGCGGACCTGCTAACTGAGCGGGCGGCTGCGGTCCTGGGCGGCGAGCCCCATGACGCGCTGGCCGACCTGCGGAGCTTCGTCCAGCGGTACTGGCCGGAGCGACTGGTGCTCGCCGGACGTGCCGGGACGCCCGGGGACGACGCGGGTGGTCCGGCGATCCTGCTCACCAACCCCGCACCCGTCTCACGCTACGTCTCCGGGATCGATGTCCGGCTTGATGGCGCTCGGGTTCCCGCCGCTGGCATGGCGTTGATCAACCCGACGCCCGGCGAGACGGGCCTCGCCGTTGCTGCCGACGAGCTTGGGCCCGAGCACGGGTTCTACGTGCGTCGGCTCCAGACCGCCGAGATCCGGCTCCCGGTCGCAGTCACGGCTGGCAGCCACGGTGTCGAACTCCTCCTTGGCCTGGCGGGCGTCACCGAGGCGACCTTTTCGGAGCTGGTCGACTTCCGGTGACGGCCGGGGCCGAGCGCCGGTTCGTCCAGACCGTCCAGGGTCCGATCGACCCTTCGGAACTCGGGATCACCCTCGCCCATGAGCACCTGTGGATGGACTCAACCCCGCTGCTCGCGGTCCACGGCTACCCGACGAAGGCGACCGGCCCGTGGGACGCCGCCATCGCGGCAGAGGCGCGCTGGAACCCAGGCGTCCACCCGGACAACTACCGACTGACCGATGTCGGGGCGGCCGTCGCGGAGCTCGAGCTTTACGTGCGCGCGGGTGGGCGTTCGATCGTCGAGCTTACCCCGCCTTCGCTCGGTCGCGACCCGCGCCGCGTCCGGGAGATTGCGCAACGGACGGGCGTCCACGTGGTCCTGGGTGCCGGGCACTACCTGGAGCTGGTGCATGAGCCGTGGGTCGCTGCTGCATCCGAAGCCGAGATCGCACGACGCCTGGTCGCCGAGGTGCGCGACGGGGTGAGCGACACGGGCATTCGGCCGGGCGTCTTCGGCGAGATCGGGACCTCCGACCCGGTTCGGCCCGGCGAGGCGCGGGTGCTGCGCGCCGTGGCGGCCGCGTCCCTGGAGACGGGCCTCGCGATCTCGGTGCACCTCCACCCGTGGGGCCATGAGGGGGCGGCCGTCCTGGACATCCTGGTCGCGGCAGGGTCCGATCCGGAGCGGGTCATCCTGGGCCACCTCAACACCGCCATCGACCGGCCGGCCGACCTCCGCGCCCTCGCCGACCGGGGCGCCACGCTCGGGTTTGACCTGTTCGGGTTCGATCACTCCCTGCTGGGGCAGGGTCGCTGGCCGCCGTCGGACCGCGACGTCGCCACGGTGATCCTCGACCTGGCCGGGGACGGCTACGCGGACCGGATCGTGCTCGGGCAGGACATCGGAGTGCGGACGCGCCTGCGTCGCTGGGGTGGCTGGGGCTACGCTCATCTCCTCGAACACGTCGTTCCGGTGATGCGCGAGCTCGGCATCGGCGACGATGCGCTCGACGCCATGCTGGTCAGGAACCCCGCCCGGCTACTATCGGTCCGGGCGTGAACGCAGGGCCGGATCCGCGGCTTACGCAGATCTCACCCTCGCTGTGGTGGTATCGCGACACCTGCAACGTCTTCCTGTGGACGGCTGGCGAACGCGGCCTCCTGATCGATTTCGGGTCCGGCGGGATCCTCGAGGTCCTCGAGGGGATCGGCGTCCGGGAGATCATGGCGATCGCCCACGCTGAGACGGCGGCGAACAGGAACGTGATCCCGAGCGTCAGCACGAGGGACATCGCCGAGATCCTGGTCGCGTTTGCGGTGTCCGCCAAGACGGCGAAACGGAAGTACAAGAACAGGGCGAGCGCCACGGCGCCGGTCCCGGCGATCACGGTCGCGATCGAAAGATCGTGGTCCGTCCGCACCGACGCCTCGCCGCCGCGGCCGGCCCGCCTGATCTCACCGAAAACCCGGGACACCGCCTGGACGATGACCGGGGACA
>JANNQZ010000249.1:0-12099 GCA_031401015.1 Chloroflexota bacterium
CCGCCACGGAGTGCGGCGGTGACGGTCCCGGCGGCCTCGGCGGCCATGGCCCCCGAAGCATAGAGCGCCCAGAGCGTTGGGCCCGAGCCGGACAGGCCGATCGGTCGCACAAGCAGCCGACTCAGCGCCCGCCGAAAGGGCACGAGGACCGGAACCAGCAGCGCGGTGGCGCGCAGCAGGTCGTTGGCCACCGTCAGGGCGCCGGCGCGGGCCACCAGATCGGCCGTCGACAGGTTCGCCCGCAGCTCTTCGGCCAAGTGGGTTGAGGTCATCCGGACGGCGCCATCGCCATGGGTCGCCATCGCGTCAAATGCCGCGAAGACGTCGGGTGTCGAGACGCGGATGGCGGGCGTGACCAGCAGGACACCGGGCGCGCCGTGGAGCCCGGGTAACAGCGTGACTTGCTCGCCGCGTCCCTCCACGAGGGCGGGGCCCCGGGCCAGGAAGAACGGCACATCCGACCCGACCCGGGCGGCCAGCCGCGTGCGGGCATCAGGTTCAAGGCTCGTGCCCCACGCCTCAAGGGCGCCATCGATCGCCGCAGCGGCGTCCGATGAACCACCGCCCAGACCGGCCGCGACCGGGATCCGCTTCTCCAGCCGCGCCGCCAGGGCCGGCGCAGGGCCGGGACCGCCGGCCCAGGCTCCCCCGACCGCCTCGCGGGCCGCCGCCAGGGCTCGCAGCACCAGGTTCTCGCCCGGCGGCCCGGCATCGAACCCGATCGCGTGGAGCGTGTCGGTGGTGCCGCCGGAGAGCGCAAGGCTGAGCCGATCCGCCAGATCCAGGGGAACGAAGACCGAATGCAGGCTGTGATAGCCGTCGTCGCGTCGCCCGATGACCGCAAGCGTCAGGTTCAGCTTGGCCGGCGCCAGGCGGACGACCGGGGCGAGTCGACGCGAGGCCGCCGCAGTTGGGCCACCGGGATCCCAGGTCATGCGTTCCCCCGCCGGCCGCGCGCATCGGTGCCGAGCGGGCCGAGGACCCTGAGCAGGGCTAGCCATTCCCCGACGGCGAGGGTCTGTGGACGCCGGTCGGGGTGAATCCCCGCGGCGTCCAGGGCCGCCGACACACGCTCGGCATCGATCGGGAGCTGACGTGACAGGACGTTGTGGATCATCTTGCGTCGCTCCCGAAAGGCGGCCTGGACCAGGCGCCACAGCTGATCCTCGGTGGCCGCATCCAGGCGATCGTCGGCGTCGTACGGCTCGATCACGATCACGGCGGATTCGACAGCGGGCTCCGGCTCAAAGGCCGCGGCCGGAACATTGAACGCGATCCGTGCCCGGGCGTGGTACTGCACGAACACGGACAGGTAGCTCATCCTGCCAGGCAGGGCCGCAATCCGCTCGGCGACCTCGCGCTGGACCATCAGGACGGCCCGACGCGGCCGCGGCGTGGCACCAAGGAGTGCGTGGAGGATCGGGCTGGTGATGTGGTAGGGCAGATTGGCGACCACGTCATAGGGCGGTTGGACGAGCCGCACGAGGTCCTGGTCCAGCGCGTCGCCTTCGATCAGGCGGAGATGGCCGGCCGCGACCGGCAGCGCGAAGCGATCGCGCAGAAACGTCGTGAGGCCCCGGTCCAGTTCCACCGCGGTGACTGCCGCCCCGGTGTCCAGCAGCCCGCCCGTCAGTAGCCCGAGCCCCGGGCCGATCTCGAGAATTCGTCGATCACGCCCCGGATCCGCCTCCGCCAGGATGGCGTCGAGCACGTCGGGGTCCGCCAGGAAGTTCTGGGACAGGCCGTGGCGTGCGCGCAGACCGGCCGCGCGGAGCGTCGCACGGACCGCCGCAGGATCGACGCGCGTTGCAGGCGGCACTCAGCGAGCGGCCAGCGGCAGCGACGGACGGGCGTCCAGGTCCATTCCCGCGCGATCCCCCGCCGCGAACCGCCGGGCACCGGCAGCCCCGATCATCGCTCCATTGTCCGTGCACAAGCCGGGCCGCGGCACGACCAGCGGAACCCCCAGCGCGGCCGCCTCGTTGGCCAGCCGGGCGCGCAGGGCGCTGTTGGCTGCCACACCTCCACCCAACACGATGGATTTCGCGCCGACGGCCCGCGCGGCCCGGATCGTCTTGGTCGCGAGCACGTCGACGACGGCATCCTGGAACCCCCAGGCGAGTTCCGCGGTCACCGCGACGGGCAACGCCGTCTCCGGTTCGCCGGTGAGGCCGATCTCGGCGCGCGCATCGGTCACGACCCGGCGGGCCGCCGTCTTGAGCCCGGAGAAACTGAAATCGAACGAGCGACCGAGCCACGCCCGCGGAAAGACCCGATCGCGCGACGTCGCTCCATCGGCCGCCCGACCGATGGCCGGGCCACCGGGATAGCCCAGTCCCAGGAGCCGGCCCACCTTGTCGAATGCCTCGCCCGCGGCATCGTCCACGGTCGAGCCCAGCAGGCGATACGTCAGGTGGTCCGACATCTCGGTCAGGAAAGTATGCCCGCCGGACACGACCAGGGCCACCAGCGGAAAGATCGGATCGTCGCGTTCCGCCTCGCCGGGATCGCGTAGCCAGGCCGCGTAGACGTGGCCCTCGAGGTGGTTGACCCCGATCAGCGGCAGGTCGTGCACCCATGACAGGGCCTTGGCGAAGTTGATCCCGACCAGCAGCGACCCCGCCAATCCCGGTCCCCTCGTGACCGCCACCGCATCGATGTCGGACCACTCGACGGCGGCGTCGGCCAGCGCCTGGTCGAGGACCGGGACGATCCAGCGAAGGTGGGCACGCGCGGCAACTTCGGGGACAATTCCCCCGGTCGATGCGTGCAGCGCAACCTGCGACGCGACAACATTCGAGCGGATCGCCCGCCCGGCTTCGATGACGGCGATTCCGGTCTCGTCGCATGACGACTCCACGGCCAGGATCAGCGACCCGCTCACCGGCGCGTCATCGCGAGACATCCCGCGACGGGTCCCCCGCTTGATCCGGCCCTTGATCCGGCGCGCGCTCCGCCGAGGGCAGGGGGTGCGGCGCCGCGTCGATCGCCGCGCGAAGCCGGACGATCCGCTGGCGCATCGGTGGGTCGCGCAGCGGATCAGTGGTCATGATCAGGGCATCCTCGCCGTTATCGGTGTAATAGCGCGGCCGCAACCCAACCGGCCGGAAGCCAAATTTCTCGTACAGCCGCCGAGCGGGCAGGTTCGACAGGCGAACCTCGAGCGTCGCCTCGCGGGCGCCAGCGTCCAGCGCGATATCGAGCATCGCGAGCAGGAGCCGGCCGCCGATCTGCTGGCGACGCCAGGCCGGGTGGACCGCAAACGTGATGACGTGGGCCTCGTCGACCATCAGCCACATGCCCCCGTAGGCCACGATCTCGGCAGCGGCCTGCACCACAAGGTACTGGGCCAGCCGGTTCGTTTCGAGCTCGCTCCGATACGCATCCGGCGGCCATGGCGAATCGAAACTGGCGCGCTCGATGGCGGAGATCGCGTCGAGGTCGCCGGCGCGCATCGGCACGATCTGCAGCTTCAGCGGGGGTCGCGCGACCATGCCACCTCCCCCGCCTGACTGGTGATCCCGCGCGGCAACGTCACGTATTCCGGCACCAACCCGGCCAGGTCGTCGACGTCGCCTGTCCGAAGTCGCGCGGCGCCCAGTGACAGTAGCGCCGCGCCGAGCCCGGCGCGTGCCGCCTCGCCAAGCTCGATGGCGTCCTGCGGGGCGCGACCGGCCAGGTCGACGGCGATCAGGTACTCATCCGCGGCAAGCGCGGGCTCGGCGCCACCGGCCAGCCGTTCGGGGCGGCCGCCGCGACGGACGAGGATCCGGTCGGATGGTCCGGCTGGCAAAAGCAGGACGGGTCGTTCGTCGCCACCGCCGTCGGGACAGCCGGCCAGCAACGCCTCGGCCGTGGAGATGCCGACGATCGGCAGACCGAGTCCGTGCGCCAACCCCTTGGCGGTCGCCATCCCGACGCGCAGCCCGGTGAAGGCGCCGGGTCCGATCCCGACCACGATCGCGCTCAGCCTGGAACGTCGAATGTTCAGCTCGGCCAGGAATCGACTGGTCGTGGCGAGCAGCGTTTCGCCATGGCGGTAGCCGGCCTCCCACGTGGCTGCCCCCTCCGACTGCCCATCCGGGGACCCGAGCGCCACGACGATCCGGGTAGTCGCAGTGTCAATGGCCAGGATCGCCCGTCGACGGCCGTCGCGAGCCGAGCTGCTTCGCTCACCCGTCATGGGATCGCGTCCAGGTAGCGTCGAAGGGCAGGCGTGGTGACGCTGACCGTGATCACCCGGGGCGCGTCGCCGGCGCCGTCGATCCGGACGTCGACGCGATCGACGGGCAAGACTGCCCGCATCCTGTCTGGCCACTCGACGACCGTGACCCCGGCGCTCTGACGGTCATCGATCAGACCGCCGGCCAGGACATCGGTCGCCTCGGCGAGCCGGTATAGGTCGAGGTGGAAGAGCGGCAGGCGACCGGAATACTCGGCCATCAGGATGTAGCTCGGTGAGACCATCGTGTCAGTCACGCCAAGTCCAGCGCCAAAGGCCTTGGCCAGATGCGTCTTGCCCGCACCGAGGTCGCCCCACAGGCAGATCAGGTCACCCGGTTGGGCCGCGGTCGCCAACGCCCGGCCGAGCGCAGCGGTGGCCGCAGGATTGACCGCGTCGACGCGGCGCTCGCGAAGCGTGCTTCCTGCCATGAGGTCAGGCAAACCGTTCGAGGTCACCGAGTGGAACGGCGACCACGGTGCCATCGGCGAACCGGACGAGACACGCTTCCACATCCGTGCCTCCGCCAAAGCGACGCGCCCCGATGGCTTCGACAAAGCGCCCCTCGCGACCGGCGTGCACGCCCGCTCGAACGCGGACCAGATCGACCGGCGGCGTGGGCACGATCAGCCCCGGGACGTCGAAGACCAGCATCGGCGGATCCGCGACAATCGCGACCTCGTGCCCGGAAAGGGCCCCGAGCAGCGCCAGCACGGCACCGGCCAGGGGCCGCCGGACGGCTCCGTCGAGGACCAGGACGGCGAACGATGGCAGGCGATGGAGGGCGGATCGCTGACGAGCCTCCGAGGCGAGGAAGTCACGCCGCTCCTTGCTCGACAGGGCGCTGACCACGACGCCGCGCACGCCCATCGCCCGGGCCCGGGTCAGCGTCTCGGCATCCACCCTCGAACCAACCACCAGGATGGTCCCGGCGGCGTTGATGTCGAGCCCGCCGGCGCGCAATTCCCGTTCCGTGCCCACGCGCAGCCGGCCACGGGTTGGCCCGCCGAGCGCCACGATCCCACGCAGGCCCCGACCAGCCGCCCGCACCGTGATCGAGGAGCCCGCACGCACGTCACGGACGATCCCGGCGCAAGGCGTTTCCAGCGGGTCACTGAGCGCTGCCCCGGCCACCCGCCAGCGACCGCGCCAGCCAAACAGGAACTCGCCGCCTTCAAACCGCCCGTCACGTCGATTGGCCAGCCCCGGCCAGCGACCGCCGGGCTCGGGATGGAGCCGGTCGGGAACGTTGATCTCCTCAAGCCCCGGGTCGCGCAGACGCTCGGCGATCGGCGCCCCCACGACCACCGTTTCACCGGCTGCAACGAGCGCGTGATCCCCCGGCGTGAGGCGAAACCTGACGTCGACGGGCTCCACGATCAGCGATCGTGCGGGCACGAGTCCGACGTTTGAGGCGGCGCTCGTCACCAATCGGCCCCCGCGCGGACGGCGGTTCCCCACGTCTCGAGGAGATCGTGGCGCAGGTCAGCCCGATCCGGGAGCTTGAGTGGCACGCCCCGCAGGTCGACGACCAGTCCGACGAGGCCGCCGGTGACGTCAATCGCGAAGTGTCGGCCGCGACCGCCCAGCCGAACCGCGTCATGAAA
Source organism: Chloroflexota bacterium (assembly GCA_031401015.1). Taxonomy (GTDB): domain Bacteria; phylum Chloroflexota; class Limnocylindria; order Limnocylindrales; family CSP1-4; genus SPCO01. The sequence continues at coordinate 5,830 of JANNQZ010000249.1, forward strand.
CCGGAATTCCGCAACCGCTGATGCGCCCGAACCCAGCCAAATCGACGCGAGCCCCCCCGGCTGCAGCTGGATTTGGCCCACCTGACCGTCGCGGCGACCGCCACCTTCAGCGCCAGCGCGGTCGCCGTGGAGCACGAGCGTGCCTGGGTTTCGGCCTGGACGCAGCCCGGCTGGCATCACCACTGTTCCCAGCGGCAGCAACAGGTCGTCGAGGAGGTCGGCCATGATCGCGCGGCGCTCACGCAGGTCCGCGATCGATCCTAGTGGAGCGAGCAGCCGTGCATGGTCCAGTCCCACCTGAACCACCCCGTGGCGTCGCAGCACGTCGATCAAGGCCACCAGGCCCGAAGCCGGCGGTGCCCCTGACCAAACACCACCGGTCGCGATCAGCAGATCGGCAGCGGGCCGCTGACTCCATTCCGGCGTTGCCCGGTCGAGGACGCCTAGCGCGGAACGGACGGCCGCCAACCGCAGCGCGACCCCGTCGCCGGCAGCATCTGCCCACGGGGCGATCCGGAGCTCGCGCATCCGATCGCGCAGCCGGTGTCGATCGGTCGTCCCGGGGGACCAATCGGCTATCCGATCGACGATGTCGTCATCGGGATCGGCCGGAGCCAGTCCGGCGGTCGGCACGACCGCCAGGTCCATCCCTGCCGTGACGGACGAATCGGTCGGCCAGGCGGCCGCCCGGGTCGCCCCATCGAACCCGATGTCGACGATGTCAACGCGCCGATCGAGGAGGTCGGCGAGGGCGTTCGCGGCTCCTCCGAGCGCGCGGCGCGCGTCGTCACGGGGCAGGGCGAGATCCGTGAGCACCTCGAGGAGGCCGCCGCCGCCCGGGCCGCCTGAAGCCGCCGATGCGACCAGCACCGGCGCCGGCCGACGACCTGACTCACCAAAGGCGCTCAGCTGGATCGCCATACCGCCCGCCAGGACGATTGGTATCTCCGGTCGGCGCCCTGCCGCGGCGGCCACGAGGGCACCGAGTTCGCCCAGTGCGCGCCGCTCGTCCGCCGCGGGCGGCTCTCCTGCACCCGCGAGGATCCCATCCACACTGGGGTCCAGCAGCATCGTGGACATCTGCAAAGGATCGACGGCTTCGGCACTGGCGGCTGAGGTCCGCCAGCCGCTGCGGGCGGCGGCTGCCACGAGCGGAACGAGCGCCCGTTCTGAACCGGCGACCAGCGCCAGGCGCGGGGCCGGGTGACTCGTGACTTCGACCTTTGGGATCTCGTCCAGGGGCGTGCGATCGAGACCCAGCGCGATGGCGATCGACGGGTCCGCCGTAGTCACCCGCTCGACGAGGAGGGCGCCCAGGGCGGCCGGGTCGCTGCCGATCGGCAAGCACAGGGAGCCGATCAGCCGCCACCGGCTCCCGACTCGCCCCACCAGGGCAGTTGCGATCGTGGCGGCGCCGGTGTCCTGGGTGAAGAAAGCCCGGGGTGCGGTTGTCACCCCCCCATCGTAGCGGTGGTTTCGCCAGTTGGGCGCCCGGCTCGCGCGTCCGCTGGCCTCCGACGCCACAGCCTCGTGGCCCGAACCTCAGGCGTCCCAGCTCACCTCGTCGTCGGTCTGTTCCTCGAGGCGGGCGATCAGCAATTCGATGCCGGTGTCGTCTGCCAGGATCTCGGTGACCGAGGCGAGTTCGCCGCCGAACATGCCGCGCAACATGGGATCGAAGAACAGCATCGCATTCGCGCCGAGGGCACGGTACGGGCGACTGGCCTCCAGGAAGTGGACCGCAGGGCCGCTCATCCCGAGCAATTCGATCTCGCGGGCGACCTGCTCGACCAGCTCGTCGCGCTGTTCTTCGCTGGGTCCGAAGGGGCTGCTGGTCATGAAAGCGGCCCGCCCGGGGCGGCGCTGACCGCCTGGAGCGCCCGACTGAAGGAGGCATACGTCGCGGCACCCCGTAGGGCGAAGACCACGTGCCCGATTGTCGGACTGTTCACCAACTCATCACGGACGGTCGTCACCGTGATCCGGGCGCCCTCATCGAGTTCGAAGCCGCCAACGCCGGACCCTAGCGCTGGGAACGCGATGCTGGTCGCGTTGATTTCGCGGGCCCGTTGCATCGCGCTGCGAACGGCCGCTTCCAGCGTGGTTGCCGTGGTCCGACGGTCGCGATCGAGGGTGACCGCGTGGATGACTGCCCGGACGGCGAGTGTCCCGGCCGGCGTGACCACCGCGCCCCCGAGCTCGACGGGCGCCTGACGGATCGCGGCGAATTCGATCGAGTCGCCGCCGGCTCGCTTGATCGCGCCGGCGACCCCGGTCGACATCCACAGCGACCCGTTCGCGGGCGCGACGATCGCGTCGACCTCCAGCTCGCAGATGTCGCCATTCCAGATCTCGATCCGCGCCACCTAGGTGCTCCGCTCGCTGAGGACTCGCAGACCGACCGGTCCGGACGCCGCATGGTACACCCGGGGTAACCGGCGAGCCATCCCGGTCACGACCTCCCATTGGTTTGTGGTGCCCTCGCGCGCCAGCTCGGCAACGGTGATCCGCTCGCCTCCGCCGGTCCCCAGGAGCACGAACTCGTCGTTACTGTCCACCGGCGGACCGGGCACGGCGCTGACATCGGCCATCACCGCGTCCATCGCCACGTTGCCCACGAGCGGCACACGGGTCCCCCGGACGAGGGCGGCGGCCCGGTTGGACAAGTGACGGGACCAGCCATCGCCATAGCCGAGGGGCAGCGTGGCGATCCGACTGGGACCAGTCGTGCGGAACGTTGGCCCGTAGCTGATCCCCCAGCCCCCAGGCAGGTCCTCGACCCGGACGGGCCGGGCGTACAGCGCCATGACCGGACGAACCGAGGCACCGGCGACCGTTGGCACCTCCATGCTGCCCAGTTCATCGGGCACCAGTCCGTAAATGGCGAGCCCGGGACGAACCCCGTCATAGGTTCCGACGCCGCCTGTGATCAGCGCAGCGCTCGCCGCCACATGACGAGCCAGCAACGGCAGCCCGGCTACCGTCAGGCTCGCAACGGCCCCCTCGTACCGAGCGATCTGGAGGGCGGTCAGCGCCGCGTCCTCGACCGCCTGGAGGTGGGTCCACACTCCGGCCAGGGAAAGACCAGGCGTACCCACGATCAGCTGGGCCGCGGCAACCAACCGCGCGCCGGCGAGTCCGCCCCGACCCAGGCCCGTCTCGACCTCAAGCTCGACTTCGAGCGGCTGCGCCGGCTCGATCGCGGCGGCGGCGTCGGTGAGTTCGGCCAGCAGGACGGCGTCCCCGACGGTGATCGCGATCCGCCGGCGCGCTGCCTCGGCGATCCACGCCACCGGAACCGGATACAGGACCAGGATCGGGGCGACGATGCCGGCTTCGCGCAACTCGAGCGCCTCATCGAACGCAGCCACACAGAAGCCATCGACGCCCGCCGTCTCGAGCGCCCGAGCCACCGGGATCGCCCCATGCCCGTAGGCATCGGCCTTCACAACGGGTCGCACCCGGACACGCGGACCGGCTAGCTGCCGGACCGCTGCGAGGTTGCCTCGAAGCGCATCGAGGTCGATTTCGAGCCACGCCGTGCGGGGCAGCGCCGGGAGCCCGGCGGCTGCCAGGCGCTCTTCGATCGAGGGTCGCTGCCGCCCGGGGGCCGCGGGCAGGATCGTCAACCGATCACGGCTGGGGATCAAGCCCCGGCGGAACCTCGCGAGCCAGGAATCCGAGGCGCTTGCCGGTTCCCCGGCGCTCGGCCAGCGCGGCCAGGCGCTTCCGGGCGATGGCCATCCCGTCGGGCAGGTCAGATGCCAGGAGTCCCGCGTCGCCAAGGCGTTCGCGGACACTGTCACCGGCCACCCCGTGCACATAGACGCCCAGCCGCGCAGCCGCAAAGGGGTCCACGCCCTGCGCCACGAGTGATCCGATCGCCCCCGCCAGCACGTCGCCGGTTCCGCCCGATGCGAGGGCCGGGTTCTCAAAGGGCGCGACGGCGACCGCTCCATCGGGTGCGGCGATGACTGTCCGGGCACCCTTGAGGACGACGACGGCGCTCCACGAACCGGCTGCGTCGCGGGCGGCGGCGACCCGGGCGTCGTCATCGTCGGTCAGGTCGCCATCGGCTGCCGGGTCGAGCCCGCTGCCTGCGCGCAGCCGGGCGAACTCGCCGGCGTGCGGGGTCAGGACGACGGGCCGACGCACGGCCTCCCACCAGCGGTCAAGGGTTGCCAGGGAGCGAAGGGCCTCGGCGTCGAGCACGATCGGGGCGGGATCAGCTTCCGATGGTGCTGACAGCAGGAGCCGGACCAGCTCTGTCGTGGCCAGACCGGGCCGCAATCCGGGACCAGCCACGATGGCATCGTGCTGGTGATCGAGAATGCGGGCCAACGCCGGCTCCGGATCCACCTCCTCCACGTCGTCCTCGGGAAGGCCCATCGTCATCGCCTCGACGACCTTGGCCGCAAAGAGCGGCTGCAGGGACTCGGGCACCGCAAGGGTCACCAGGCCGGCCCCGGCTCGCCCTGCCGCTCGACAGACCAGGAGAGCGGCGCCGGCGTAGTCGAGCGATCCGGCGATCACCAGGAGCTTGCCGAAGGTCCCCTTGTGGCCCCGCGCCGCACGCACCGGCAGGAGCCCCGCCACGATCTCGTCATCCAGCTTGACCGCCCCGGCCGGGAACGGCGCTTCTCCCCTTGCCCGGGAGCCAACCGGCCCGTCGTGGCGCCCGAAGCCGACCGGCCGTCGTTCAGGCACCCGATCCCTCCCCCGTGGGCGTTTCGAGCGGCGACGGCTCACCCGCACCAGCGCCCGAGACCGCCACGCCAGTCACCATGCCAGGCGCCGAAATGCCCCCGGCCGCGAGCGTTCCGAGGCGTTCGATCCGGGCCAGGATCTGCCGTTCCCGATCGTCGAGCCGAGCCTCGATATCGGGCGGAAAGACGTACTGGCCACCGGCAGTCCGGATGCCAAACGCAATGGCCACTGCGTAATTTGATTCGTGGGTGATCGAGACCGCGATGCGACCCATCCCCAGCTGATCAGCCCGGGCGGCCGCCCTGCCGTGGAGCCGCACGGCAGGTTGGCCCGTGGGCAGGCGTTCGATCTCGATGTCGCGCCAGCCAATGCCCCGCACGCCCAGCCCGAGTACCTTGGACACGGCCTCCTTGGCTGCCCACCGACCGGCCATCGTCTCAGGACGATCGCGCACGTGCCGGCGCTCGGCGTCGGTCAGCACCCGCCGTGAGAAGCGCGGACCGAAGCGCTCGATGGCCGCCCGAATGCGCTCGACCGAGATAATGTCGATCCCGAGTTCGGTGGTCCCGGGCGGCACGAGGCCGGGCGGGATCCTGACCTCATCGGCGCTATCCGGGGGCATCTGCCGCTACTCGACTGTGACCGACTTGGCCAGGTTGCGTGGCTGGTCGACATCGGTGCCGCGGGCGACCGCCATGTGGTACGCAAACAACTGCAGCGGGATGACGGCCAGGACCGGGCTGAGCGCCTCGTGCGTGTCGGGCACCCAGCAGACGTCATCGGCAAATCGCTCGATCTGTGGGTCGCCGTCCGTGGCGATCGCAATCACCTTCGCGTCCCGAGCGCGGCCTTCCATCAGGTTGCTGATCAGCTTGTCGTACACCTGCGAACGAGTGGCGACCGCGACCAGCGGACACTCGGCGTCGAGAAGCGAGATCGGTCCGTGCTTCAGCTCACCCGCGGCGTAGCCCTCAGCATGAACGTAGCTGATCTCCTTGAGCTTGAGGGCGCCCTCCAGGGCGGCCGGGTAGCTGTACCCGCGACCGATGAACATGAACCCCCGCGAATGGAGGTAGCGGCGGGCGAGGGCGCCGCTGTCGACCATCGCAGCATCGATCGTGCGCTGCGCTGCGGCAGGAAGCGCGTGCAGGGCGTCCGCCAGCTCGCGCTCGAGGTCGGCGCTCAGGACGCCCCGGATCCTCGCCATCGACGCAGCGACCATGACGAGGGTGGCCACCTGGGTAACAAACGTCTTTGACGCGGCGACCGCGATCTCGGGACCCGCCTGGAGAAAGACGACCGCGTCCGCCTCCCGCGTGATTGCGGAGCCCACCGTGTTGGTGACCGCGATGATCGGGCAGCCTCGTTCGCGGGCGTGGCGGGTCGGGGCAATCGTGTCGGCGGTCTCACCGGACTGAGTCACGGCGATCACCAGCGTCTGTCTGTCCAGCGGCGGTGGGCTGTAGCGGAACTCCGACCCAACCGTCGCCCGGGCAGGGATCCCGATCCAGTCCTCGATGGCGGCCGCCGCGATGAGCGAGGCGTAGTAGGCGCTGCCACAGG
>JANNQZ010000250.1:0-10282 GCA_031401015.1 Chloroflexota bacterium
CCAGACTATGCGGCGAGCGATCGTGGCCGTCGATTCGCGGGGTCTGGTCGGTGCCTGGCGGTCTGACCTCGACGAGACAAAACGCGAGCTCGCGCTCTCTACCGAGGCGGCGCTGACGGTTGGGTTCACTCCAGGTGACGGGACGGCCATCCCCGGGCTGGTCGAGACGATCGAGCGATTCCGTCCGACGATGCTCGTGGGCACGACCGGCGTGGGCGGCGCCTTCGACCAAGCGGTCATTCGCGCGATGGCCGCGAGCTCTGCCAGGCCGGTGATCCTGCCGCTGTCCAATCCCACGTCCAATGCAGAGGCCGTTCCCGTCGATATCCTGGCCTGGAGTGACGGGCGTGCGTTGGTCGCGACCGGGTCTCCATTCGATGCGGTCGAGTTCGACGGTCGCCGACACGAAATCGGCCAGGCCAACAACGTGTTCATCTTCCCGGGTCTGGGCCTGGGCGCCATCACCGCTGAGGCACGAGCCATCACGCCGCGGATGTTCCTGCTGGCTGCACAGACGCTCGCCGGCCTGGTGACCGATGAGCGACTGGAAAGCGGCGCGCTCTACCCGCCGGTCGACGATCTCCGAGCGGTCTCCCGGGCGATCGCCGTCCAGGTGGCTCGCGAGGCAGTGGATGCGGGCCTGGCCGGGATCGACTCGGCAACCGACATCGAGGCCCTTGTGGACAGCACGATGTGGTGGCCCGAATACGTGCCGTATCTGCCGGCCCGAACCGCTGAGCGTCGACGAAGGAGCGAGTCATGACCACGATCCGGGCGGCAGTCCTGCGCGGAGCCGGTGACCCATGCGTCATCGAGGATCTCGGCCTGGCCGAGCCTCGAGCGGGGGAGGTTCGGGTGCGGCTCCTCGCTTCGGGTGTGTGTCACTCCGACCTGCACGTCCGGGACGGCGATTGGCCGCGACCGCTGCCGATGGCCATGGGTCACGAGGGCGCGGGCGTGGTCGAGGCCGTGGGCCCTGGCGTTCGCTCGCTGGCAGTCGGCCAACCTGTCGCGCTGTCCTGGCTGGTTTCCTGCGGGGTCTGCCGATCGTGTCGCGGCGGGCGGCCATGGACGTGCCTGGATTCGCCTTCCTACCTCCATCGGTTGCCGGACGGCGCCACGGCACTCACGGGAGCGGATGGCGAACCGGTTCCGTCCTACTGCGGGATCGGCACCATGGCCGAGGCGACCGTCGTGCCGGAGGCCGCGGCCATCGTCCTGCCCGACGGCGTGGACCCGGCGGTCGCGGCGCTCATCGGCTGCTGCGTGACAACCGGGGTCGGGGCGGTGCTCAAGACGGCGGAAGTGCCGGGCGGCGCCAGCGTGGCCGTCATCGGGCTCGGCGGGGTCGGGCTGTCCTGCGTGATGGGTGCGGTCATCGCGGGCGCCGCCCGCATCGTGGCCGTCGACCGGGTCCCGGCCAAGCTGGACGCGGCACGAGCGGTGGGCGCGACGGACGGGCTCGTGGCCACCGACGATGGGGCAGCCACGATCGAAGCGCTACGCGAGCTGACCGATGGCGGCCCCGACTTCGTGTTCGAGGCGATCGGTCGCGCAGCGACGATCGAGCTCGCGATCGACTGCCTGCCCCTCGGGGGGACCGCCGTGCTGGTCGGGCTGACGCCATTCGACACCCGAACGTCGTTCGGCGCCTATGGATTGGTCGACGGCAGTCGGCGAATCCTGGGCTCCAACTACGGATTTGCCGATCCGGCCGTGGACTTCCCGCGATACGCGGCCATGCACCTGGCCGGGCGGCTCCCCGCCGAGCAGCTGATCGACCGGCGAATCGGGCTGGACGACCTCGAAGATGCCTTCGATCGACTGCGCGCCGGGATCGGCCTCCGCCAGGTGGTGGTCTTCGAGTAACTCGTCTCGGCGTGGGATCGCCCGGCGCCGGTCCGTCGCGCCGTCCATGGCCGACGGGTCTACTCGCGTGCGGGACGCCGTCGCCGACTTCCGGCGGCCGGCACCAGATCGCCAACGGCAGCAGGCGAAGTGATGCTCACGGTCAGCACGTTGGGCGGTGCCGCGCTCGGCTTGACGGCTCGACCGGGCCCTACAGGCACGCGATCTGGCGCAGACGTTGGTTCGGCGATCACCGGGACTCCCGAACTCACGTCCGAGCCACCGTCAGGGCTCACGGCCAGCACTGCAAATGGCGAGCCCGCAGGCACCTGGGCGATGATGGGCCGGCCAGATGGCTGATCGAGGATGACCTCGATCTCATCGGTTGAATCGCGTCCGACGGCGCATCGATAGCAGCGCGACAGTCGCAGTTCGTTGACGGAGCGGCACGACTGGCAGACCCAGAAGGGGGCCGCCTCGGCGCCGCTCGACGTCGTTGCGCGTCGGGCCACGACGATCAGGCGATAGCCGATGAGGGCGGCCGTCGGGCCGCCGAGCAGCATGAGCGCGTAGGCGATCGGTGGGATCTCCGTGAGGCCGCGCTGCAGGGACTCGACAATCCCGCTGAGATCCATTGGCTCCTCAACCTGTCCACGGCCCTGGAGTGGTGATCAGTCGATCACAACGAATGGTACGGCAGCGAACGCGGGATAGCGCACCAAGAAATCGAGCCAGCCCTATTGGTCTCGGTCAACCGCGGCCAGGACGGCCTGCGCCGCGGCGAGCCGGGCAACGGGAACGCGAAACGGCGAGCACGACACGTAGTCGAGTCCGATCCGCTCACACTTGTGGATGGACTCCGGATCGCCGCCGTGCTCGCCGCAGATCCCGAGCTCGATGTCCGGACGCGTCGCCCGACCCTTCTCGACCGCGGTGCGCATCAGCCCGACAACAGCGTCGTCAAGCGTCTGGAACGGATTGAACGGCAGGATCCCGGTCTCCACGTACTTGAGCAGGAAGCCGCCCTCGGCATCGTCACGGCTGTAGCCGAAGGTCATCTGCGTGAGATCGTTCGTGCCAAAGCTGAAGAAGGCCGCGTGCCTGGCAATCTCATCCGCCGTCAGGGCGCCGCGGGGCACCTCGATCATCGTTCCGAAGACGTATTCGGCATCGACGCCGGCTATGGCCTCGACGGCCTTCGCCTCCTTCTCGAGGATCGCCTTGGTAACGGCGAGTTCGTTCACGTGGCCCACGAGCGGGATCATGATCTTGGCCTTTGGATGACCGCCGGTTCGCTGGACCGCGATCAGGGCGTTGAGAATCGCCCGTGTCTGGACCTTCACGAAATCCGGGATCATCAGACCCAGACGGCAGCCGCGCAGCCCGAGCATCGGGTTCTGCTCGTGCATGGACTGGATCGTGGCCAGCAGCTCGCGGTCCTCGTCGGTCGCGGCATCGCCGGCACGGGTCACCTTGACCAGCTGCTCCTCGAGATTCGGCAGGAATTCGTGCAACGGCGGGTCGATCAGGCGGATCACGACAGGCAACCCATCCATCGCGCGGAAGATCCCCTCGAAGTCGCCTTGCTGGAGCACCTCGAGCTTGGCCATCGCCTGGTCAAACTCGCGCACCGTCCCGGATTCGTCGGCGCTGAGTTCGGATCCCGCGGCTGCCCGCTCCTTGGCGCGTGTCGCGGCATTCGCCACCAGGATCGCGCCCCGCACGATCTCGAGGCGCTCCCCCTCACGGAACATGTGCTCCGTGCGGCACAGGCCGATCCCCTGCGCCCCGTAGCTCCGAGCCAGCGCGGCCTCCTCGGGCTTGTCGGCGTTGGTCCAGACCTCCATCCGGCGGACCTCATCGGCCCATCCCAGGATCCTCTGGAGCCCTGGCTGGTCCTCGAACCGGGTGTCGACGGTGGGCAGTGCTCCCACGTACAGCGCGCCGCTCGTCCCATCGAGACTGACCCAGTCACCCTCCTTGAACTCCGTCCCGGTGACGTCGCAGTGTGCGCGAGCGCCGGCGTAGTCCACCATCAGGTCTGCCGAGCCTGCCACGCACGGCTTGCCGATCTGGCGCGCGACGACCGCCGCGTGGCTGGTGGCGCCACCGCGAGCCGTGAGGATGCCCTGGGCGACGGCCATGCCGTGGAAGTCGTCCGGTGAGGTCTCGATCCGGACCAGGATCACCTTCTCCCCGCGGTTGACCCATTCGACGGCGGTATCGGCGTCGAACACAGCGCGCCCGACGGCAGCCCCCGGCGACGCGTTCAAGCCGTTGACGATCTTGGCCGCCTTGGCGAGTGCGCCAGGGTCAAACGTGGCGCGGAGCAGCTGGTCAACGTGCGCGGGCTCGACTCGGCCGACGGCCTCCACCGGTGTGATGAGGCCTTCTTCGACCATGTCCACCGCGATCTTCACCGCGGCTGCGGCGGTCCGCTTGGCCGAGCGGGTCTGGAGCATGTACAGCTTGCCCCGCTCGATCGTGAATTCGAGGTCCTGGACATCGCGGTAGTGCCGTTCGAGCTGCTGCCCGATCCGCAGGAATTCCGCGTACACCGCGGGCATTTCGGTCTGCATCTGGCTGATCCGCGGCGCGGTCCTGATTCCGGCCACGACGTCCTCGCCCTGCGCGTTGGTCAGGTACTCGCCGAAGAGGACCTTCTCCCCGGTGTTCGGGTCGCGAGTGAAGGCAACGCCGGTGCCCGAATCGTCACCCATGTTGCCAAAGACCATCGTGACAACGTTGACTGCGGTGCCCAGGTCGTGGGCGATCTTCTGGTTGTTGCGGTAGTCCACGGCGCGCTTGCCAAACCAGCTGGCGAACACGGACTTGATCGCCAGGTCGAGCTGCTCGTATGGGTCGCTTGGGAAGTCGCGACCGGTGTCGTCACGCACGATTCGCCGGAACTCGTCGACCAGGTGACGCAGGTCCGCCGCCGTCAGGTCCGTGTCCTGGTGTACGCCGCGGGCGTGCTTGGCGGCCTCGAGCGCCGTGTCGAAACGCTCGCCGCTCACGTCCATCACGATTCGCCCGAACATCCCGATGAAGCGCCGGTAGGCATCCCAGCCAAACCGCTCGTTGCCGGTCAGCGTGATCATCCCCTGGAGCGTCTGCTCATTCAGCCCAAGGTTGAGCACGGTGTCCATCATTCCCGGCATGGAAAACCTGGCCCCGGAGCGAACCGAGACGAGGAGCGGGTCCGCCGCATGGCCAAACCCTTTGCCGGTCAGGGCCTCGACCTCGTTGACCGCCCCGAGGACGTCCTGCCAGAGGCCATCGGGGAGCGTCCCGCCGGCCGTGAAATAGTCATTGCAGGCCTCGGTCGTGATGGTGAAGCCCGGGGGGACCGGGAGGCCCGCCTTGGTCATCTCGGCGAGCCCTGCGCCCTTGCCCCCCAGCAGGTCACGCATGGTCGCGTCGCCTTCGGCCCGCCCTCCGCCCCACGCGTAGATGTAGCGCTTGGCGGCGTCGTGGGCGCGGTCATCGCGCGCTGGAGTGGCTGTCGACATCGCGGGTGGACCTCCGGGGAAAGAACGCCCGGCAACTGGTTGGCAGGCCGCGGCGACGGGTGTTCGAGGTGGGTGGATTGTAGCGTCGCCCGGACCCTTTCCCGGATGTTGCGCCGCGTGGGCCCTTGCGCCCCGATCCGTCCTGGCGGCCGGGTACCATGCGAGACATGACCGAGACAAACCCCGACCCCGCGGATACGCGGGTCATCGAGCCCGAAGCCCCCCAGTACAACGCAAGCCTCGTGCGGCGCGAGGACCAGCACGCGAGCCTGGCGTATTTCTGGGTCCGCTTCGATGGCGACCCCACGCCGTTTGTGCCCGGTCAGTACATGACCATCGGGGTGATGGTCGATGAGCGGGTCGTGCAGCGGCCGTACTCCGTGGCGTCGGCGCCCACCCGTGCCGGGGTGGACGGGTACGAGCTATACATCCGCCTCGTCCAGGGCGGTACGTTCACGCCGCTGTTGTGGCGCCTGCCCGTCGGCGGCCGCATGCGGATGATCGGGCCGAAGGGCAAGTTCGTCCTGGAGCCCGATGACGACCGGATCCACCTGTTTATCTCGTCGGGAACCGGAAACGCGCCGTTCGTGGCGATGATGCGCCAGGCATTGCTGGACGGACACCCACGGCGGGCCGTCTTTCTCAATGGCGTCTCGTACGAGGCGGACTTGGGGTATCGCCAGCTGCTGGAGGAATGGCAGGCGACCGGGGCGTACCCGGTCACGTATCTGCCAACGGTGTCCCGGCCGCAGGATCCTGCAAACGCAGGCTGGACCGGGCGGGCCGGTCGAGTCGAGTCCATCGTTGCGCCGGTCTGCGCAGAACTGGGGCTCTCCGCCGCGAACACGATCGCCTACCTGTGCGGCAATCCGGACATGATCCTGTCGGCCGAGGCGACACTGCTGGCCCGCGGTTTCCCGGAGGCGTCGGTCAAGAAGGAGCTGTACTGGCCAAAGGGCAAGGAACCGCGCGGTGCTGGCATGGCTGCGCGGGACGAGTAGCCTGCCCAGCGGCCGTTCCGCCTCAAGGGCAGAAGGCGTCAGACGGCCCTGGCCGCGTCCAGTCGATCGATGATGAGCCTCGTCACTCCCTCAACCGGGATCCGCTCCTGGGTCATTGAGTCACGATCGCGCACCGTGACCGCGCCGTCCTCGAGCGAATCCACGTCGACGGTCACGCACCACGGCGTCCCGATCTCGTCCTGGCGTCGGTAGAGCTTGCCGATCGCCGCCGTGTCGTCGTAGACCGCCATCGTGTGGCGCTGGAGGTCCGCCTTGATCTTGTGGCACAGGTCCACGATCTCGGGACGCTTCTTGAGCAGCGGCAGCACGGCGACCTTGTACGGCGCGAGGTCCGGATGGAGGGCCAACGAGACCCGCGTCTCGCCGCGGACCTCCTCCTCGCGGTAGGCGTCGATCAGGAACGTGAACGCTGCCCGATCCGCGCCGGCGGCGGTCTCGATCACCCACGGAACCACGTGCTCATTTGTCGCCTGGTCGAAATACTCGAGGGTCTCGCCGCTCGCCTCGGCATGGCGCGACAGGTCGAAGTCGCCGCGGTTGTGGACCCCTTCGAGCTCCTTCCAGCCGAACGGGAAGCGGTATTCGACATCGATCGCCTTCTTCGCGTAGTGGGCAAGCTCATCCGGAGCGTGTTCGCGCAGGCGCAGCCGGGACGGCGTCACGCCGTAGCGCTCGTACCAGGCCAGGCGTTTCGGGAGCCATTCTTCGAACGCCGCCGCCGCGTCGGCTTCTGGACGGACGAAATACTGCATCTCCATCTGCTCGAACTCGCGCATCCGGAAGACGAAGTTGCCTGGCGAGATCTCGTTGCGAAATGACTTGCCAATCTGGGCGATCCCGAACGGGAGCTTCTTGCGCGATGACTGCTGGACATTCTTGAAGTTCACGTAGGAGCCCTGCGCCGTCTCCGGGCGCAGGTAGATCACGGAAGCGTCCTCCTCGACCGGGCCCATAAAGGTCTTGAACATCAAATTGAAGCGGCGGGGCGCCGAGAGCGGTCCGCCGTCGTTGGGGCACCGCAGGCCGAGCCGTTCGACGATCCCCTCGTCACGGAGGTCCGTGGCGCTCAGGTCCTCGGCCCCCGCCAGCTCATCAAGCCGATAGCGGCGCCGGCAGGTCGCGCACTCGACCAGTGGATCGCTGAATGACCCGACGTGACCCGAGGTGATCCAGACCTGTGGGTGCATCAGGATCCCGGCATCGAGACCGACGATGTCGTCGCGCTCCTGGACCATCGCCCGCCACCAGGCCCGCTTGACGTTGTTCTTGAGCTCGACGCCCAGCGGCCCATAGTCCCACACCGCGTTGATCCCGCCATAGATCTCGGACGACGGGAAGATGAAGCCGCGTCGCTTCGAGAGCGAGACGATCGTCTCGAGCTCCGCCACGGCGGGGGCAACGTCGTTCGGGTCGGTGGTCACGTCCGGGGTTCTGGTCACGGAGGCTCCGGTCTTGGGGTTCTGGGTATCCGATGCTATCAGAGCCCCTGCGCTGAACCGCACATCACACGTCCCAATCCAGCCATCTTCAGGGCTTGACACCGGTCGATCCGGGTGTAAAGTCGGTCGACCGACCGAGATCGGTCATACGACCGACTTGATAAGCATCAGGGGGCGAGTCCATCGCGTATGACATCGAGGGCAAGCTGTTGGAGGTGAGGGATGGCAGCCGAACCGCGACCGGCACCCGAGCGGAACGCCGCGAGCGCGCGAGCGCCGATATACGCGCCCGTATCCTGGAGGCAGCCCGCTCGTGCCTCCTCGCCGATGGCTACGCGAGCCTATCGACGCGACGGGTCGCCGAGGCGGCGGACGTCCCGCTCAGCCAGATCCACTACTACTTCGGTTCGAAGCATGAGCTCATCCTGGCGGTCCTTGCCGCGCACAACGAGCGCCTGCTGGCGCGCCAGGCGTCGATGTACGCCGGCAGCGCGCCGCTCTGGCGCCAGTGGGAACAGGCCTGCGAGTTTCTCGAATCCGACCTGGAGTCGGGCTACGTCCGGATCCTGCAGGAGATGATCGCCGCGGGCTGGTCCGACACGAGCGTGGCAGCGTCCGTGCGCGAGCAACTGGGTGGCTGGTTCCGACTGCTGGCCGATGTCGCTCGACGCGAGGAGCAGCGGATCGGCCATCTGGGGCCGTTCACGCCCGACGAGGTCGCCGCGTTGATGAGTCTCCCGTTCTTGGGCGCCGAAGCGGCCATCCTGCTCGGGATCCCGGAGTCGGAGGTGCCGACGCGAGCGGCCCTGCGCAAGATCGGGATCATCCTCCGGGATCTCGAACCCATCGCACCAGGAGACTGACATGACGGCTGCATCGACCAACGCCTGGATCAACCCGCCGGCACCCGAGGCGACGGCCGACGACCTGGCCGCCATCCGGGCCACGGTGCTCGACTACTTCGAGGGTTGGTTCGACGCCGACCCCGAGCGCATGGCAAGGGCGCTGCACCCGGGCCTGGCGAAGCGATCGCGTGGCCAGGATGTCGATCGGACACCCGCCGTCTCCAGCCTCGCCGCCGAGCAGATGGTGGCGTGGACGGCGGCCGGCCACGGCCGGGCACGCGGCCGCGCCGATCGGGCCGTTGAGATCCGGATCGCCGATGCTTCCGGGACGATCGCCAGCGTCTTGGTCCACTCGGCGAACTATGTCGAGTACCTCCACCTGGTGGCCACCCCGGATGGTTGGCGCATCGTCAACGCGTTGTGGCGCTGGGCCGATGGTCGCGGTCCGACGCGCTGATCCCGCGGATCCCTCGCGCTCCGAGCACCAGCCGGCGCGAGAGCAATCGCGTGCACGCTATCCGGACCGGACGGGTTTCATCGAACGTGACGGGGACCCGCGCGGCAACGGGCGCTCCGACCGACCGCCCGGCGCGGGCGCCTATTCGGAGCACGAGATGGCGGCGGACCTCCTGGCAGTCATGAACGCGACCGACACGGATCGAGCGGTCCTGGGCGCCCTGTCGCTCGGCGCCCAGCGGGCCCTCATCGCGGCCGCCGGACATCCTGACCGGGTCGCGGGTCTCGTCTTCCTCGGTCCGGCCGTGCCGCTCGGCGATGGGTTGCCCGAAGGGGACACGCCCTTCGACGCGCGACTCGATACGGACGACGGCTGGGCAAAGTACAACCGCCATTTCTGGCGACGCGACTACGCGGCCTTCCTCGAGTTCTTCTTCGGGCAGTGCTTCACGGAGCCGCACTCGACCAAACAGATCGAAGATGCCGTCGGTTGGGGGCTCGACAGTAATCCCGAGACGCTCATCCTGACCCAGGGCGCCCCCGGCTTTGGCGAGTACGCGGTCCGGGGCCTGTGTGCCGCAGTTCGCTGCCCGACGCTCGTTATCCAGGGCGATGCCGATGCGATCACCGGTCCTGGTCGCGGTATTGCGCTGGCAGAGGCTATCCCGAACGCGCGCATCGCTACCATCGCCGGCGGCGACCATATCGCCAACGCCCGTGAACCGGTCCTGGTCAACCTGCTCATCCGCGACTTCGTGGGATCGCTTCGGAGGAACGTGCCATGACGAACGTCGCGTCAACCGTCCGCCCCGCTGGAACGGCTTCGCGCGAGCAGATGCGCGCGCGCTACCCAGACGAGGAAGGATTCATCGAGCGCGACGGTGTGCGCATCTTCTGGGAGCGCTATGGCGAAGGGGACCCGACGGTCCTGCTCATGCCCGGCTGGCAGATTATCCACTCAAGGATGTGGAAGGCCCAGATCGCGGACCTCGCCCGCCGCGGCCGGGTCATCACGTTCGACCCACGCGGGAACGGTCGGAGCGACCGACCGCGTGACGGCGCGGCCTACGACCGGCGCGAGTTCGCCGGGGATGCCCTGGCGATCCTGGATCGGTGCGGGGTGGACCGCGCAGTGGTCGTCTCGTGGTGCGACGAGGGCC
>JANNQZ010000251.1:0-12270 GCA_031401015.1 Chloroflexota bacterium
ACGGCTGGCGAGCTGGATGTTGAACTCGCGTTCGGGCGTCGTGAACAGAGGGCCAGCCAGGTAGATCTTCAAGTCAGGTCACCAGTGTTCGATGGTCGGTTCGGGTTCTCTGGGCTGGCATCTCGTGCACACAGCAAATCTCGATGTAGGAGATCAGCGCCGGGGTATTGAGGCACGGCGGACCGTTGCCCCACTGCTGAGAAGCGATGCGAAGCCCGCCGGCATCGGCATAGTGCGTTTCCGGAATGGCCATATCCGCGAGGTTATGCGGGACGTACCCGTTGCGCTCGGGCGCCAGCGCTCAGTTCACGACGCCAACTCCCAACCTGAACGGGGGCACGCGGAGGACAGGTCAGTTGGGTCTGGCGCCGGACTCGACGGTTCGCATGAGGCTGAGCACGAGGTCGTCGGAGCCGGTCGGCGCCGACAGTTGCACGCCGATCGGAAGCCCGGCGCTGCCGATCTCGCCTGCCTGGGCCTTCTTGAGGACGCGGTCACGTCCGGGGTCGCGGTCGGATTCCTCGCCGGGACGGATCCGGGTGAACGGAACCGTTCCGGCCGGCCAGCCGAGGGTGTTGTACACGGCGGCGTAGGAACCCATCAGCCCGAGGTCGTAGCTCGCTCCGTGCCGGATTGCCGGCAGGGCCGCAGTCGGTGAAAGCACCGCGTCGATTCCGCGACTGGCGAGTTGGGCGGCCGTGGCCAGTCTGAACTGGCTCACCTGCTCGACGAGGCTGGCGTACGCGGCCTCATCGCGGGGTGCTCGGAACAGACGGGCCGCCCCGGCGAGACTTCGCTGGCCGAGCCGATCGAGGACCCATGCGGCGCTTGCGTTCACTGGAAGCGGGAGACGGCTGAGCGAGATCAGCTGCTTCACGCGGCGGTCCGTCTTGCTGCCCTTGAGCAGCGCGGTGAAATGAGGAGCGATGCGGTAGCCGAGTGCGGCATACAGAAGTCCGAGTGCTTCCTCGCCCGGCAGCGACCACTCGACGATCCGACAACCCGCGGCCTCGAGCACGCCGGCTGCCTCGCTCACCGCCCGACGCACCGCCGGGGCCACTGCGAACACGCCATCGTCGATGGACATGGCGATCGTCAGACCGGCCCGGAGATCTGCGTCGTGTCCGACCGCGCCGTTCGAGATCACCCGCATTCCCAGCACGACATCGGCGACGGTCGGAGCGAGGATACCGACCTGGCTGGCGATGGGGCCGTGCAGTGGAAACGAGCCGGTGCCGACGTCGGGGGTCACGCCGGCCGATGGCTTGAATCCGACGGCGCCGCACCATGCCGCCGGAATCCGAACGCTGCCTCCGATGTCGGTCCCGACTCCGAGCGGTGACGCGCCCGCACCCGTCAAGACGCCTTCGCCGCCCGACGAGCCGCCCGGGGAGCGGTCGTGGTCCCACGGGTTCGATGTTCTTCCGTAGACGGGGTTGTCCGTCTCGGCGAACGCCAACAACTGGGCAACGTTCGTGGTGGCAACCACGATCGCGCCGGCGGCGCGCAGCCGGGCGACGTAGGGGTCGTCGCTCGTGGCTCGGTCGTCGCGGCGGGTTTCGTTGCCGAACGTCGTCGGTAGGCCCGTCACCGCAAGGCATTCCTTCACGGTGATCGGAACACCGTGCAGCTCCCCTGACGACCGTCCCGACGCAAGCGCCCGGTCGGCCTCGTCTGCCTCGTCCAGCGCCGCCTCGAAGCGACGGCACGCGACCGCTCGCGTTTCGGCGTCGACTGCGTCGATCCGGGCGATTGCGCCCTCGACGGCCTGTCGGCTCGACAGGTCTCGCGCGGCGATCGACTTCGCTAGTTCGGCTGCACCGGAGCTCATGTGTCTCCCTTCGCTTTCGAACGTCGCGCGGATCACGAGTGTGTCGTGAATCCTCGCACGCAACATGGGAGCGGTCGAGGGTGAGTGAATCTGCGGTCGACATTGATCGGTGCTGCTGTGATGTACTGAAGCCGTGGACACCGCGGAGCTCGAATGGATCGCGTGGACGAACCCGATCAGCCCCTCCTACGCGTGACACCTGCGGCGGCGGCCAAGATCGAGGCCGCGCGAAAGAGCAGCCAGCGACCGGACGCCTGCCTGCGGATCGTCGTCGCTGGTCGTCGAGCGGGCCGGTTCACGTATGACCTGCAGCTCGTCGTCCCGGCCGAGGCACCCGGATCCGACATCGTCGTGGACACGCCGCATGCGCGGGTCTACGTTGATCGAGCGAGCGCGGAGCGGCTCCGCGGAGCAACCGTGGATCTCGACGCATCGGCCGTCGGTGGCGCGATCACGATCGTCAACCCCAACGACGGCTGGACGGACCCGCTGAGCGCCCGCGTCCAGGACGTGCTCGATCGCCAGGTCAACCCGGGCGTGGCGGCGCACGGCGGCTACGTCGACCTCATCGACGTCCGCGAGGCCACGGCGTACATCCAGCTCGGTGGCGGCTGCCAGGGCTGTGCCCAGGTGGACGTGACGCTCGGCCAGGGGATCAGGGTGGCGATCCTGTCCGCGGTCCCGGAGATCCTTGCCGTCGTGGACACGACCGACCACGCCTCGGGCACCAACCCGTACTACGAACCCTCGAAGAAGTAGGCGGCCCCGGCTTAATCGTTGGCACCGGGGGGGACGGTCGACTACGATCATGGCCGCGCGAGTCGCGATGACTCTACGGGTGAGCAGGTGGTGAGCAGTTCGAACCGCGGCTACCAGTAGCGCAGCGCGTCTCGGAACAGCGCCTCGATATCCTCTCGCGACGCCTGGCGTGGCGCGAGCTTCGTGACCCGGTGCTGCGGGAGAGTCGCCTCGGCGAGAGCCGGTGCATCAGCCGCGGTGAACCCGACGGCCTCGATCCCGTTCGGGATGCCGGTCCGCCGCATGAGGTCGATGATGCGGTCGGCGAGGAGGGCCCCGGCTTCAGAATCCGCTGACCCATCGACCTCTGCCCCGAGCAGCCCGGCCGCTCGTCGATGGCGCTCGGGCGCAGCGGCACCCGTCCAGCGGAAGACTGATGGCGCCGTGAGGACGACCGACATCCCGTGGGGAACGATCGCATGATCGACCCGGTAGCCCGTCGGGCGGAAGTCCCGGACGAGCCCCGAGACCGCGTAGGACATCCCGTGGGGCAGGTGGACCCCGGCATTCCCGAATCCGATCCCCGCGTAACTTGCCGCGAGGCACATCTCGAGACGCGCTTCGTAGTCCTCCGGATCATCGACGACGCGCGGCAGCGCGTGCGCGACCATCGAGATCGTCCGCTCCGCCCAGGCGTCGCTGAACGGGTTGGCGCCCTGGTAGGTGGTCCGCTGCGACGGGCGCTCCGGTTGGGCGCGGGTGGTGTAGTTGATCGCCGTGTACGACTCGAGGGCATGCGAGAGAACATCGAACCCCGCGGAGGCCACGAGCGCCGGCGGGCACGTCCTTGTGTTGTCCGGGTCGACGATTCCAAGACTCGGGCGAAGTCGCCGGTGGGCGATTCCCGTCTTCGCGTGGATCGCCCGATAGTCGAAGATCGCCACCCCGGTTGTTTCGCTGCCCGTGCCGGCCGTGGTCGGGATCGCGACCAGGGGTCGGAGCGGCCCCGGGACGGGGCGCGCCGCGCCGATCGGCGCGTTCACATAGTCGAGGAATTCCGCGGGGTATGTCGCGTAGAGATTGGCCGCCTTCGCCGTGTCGATTGTCGAACCGCCTCCGACCGCGACGAAGGCGTCAAACCCGCCCGAGCGGGCGAATTCGGCCGCCCGCTGGAAGCTCGAATCGGTCGGCTCAACGTCGATGTCCGCGTAGAGGGTCGGTTCGAGGCCGGCCCTCCTCAGGGAGCGGAGCGCGATCTCGGCCGGAGGCAGGCCGGCAACGATCGGATCTGCCAGGACCATGACCCGTTGCCCCCCGAGGTCCACGACGTGGTCCCCGACCTCCTCGGTGGCGCCCGGGCCGAAGACGAGGTTGCTGAAGCTGACGGCGAACCTCGTCTCGCGATCCACGGACCGATTATCGACCAAGAGACCCTCGGCCACGGGCCGATCCGGCCGCCGTCGCTCGAGGACCGGATCCGCAGTGGCTCCCGATTGTCTCGAGAGCGGCGCCGCGAGTGACTTCTGGACGCCGCGGCCGGCGGTCATCGTCGGCCCGCCTCCACCCTCCAGGAAGAGCTCGGGCGGGATCGGCTCCATGCCGCAGATGATGACGGCTCGAGGGCGGTGATGCGGTAGGCTCTCCGGGTGGACCAGCCGACTGAAGCCATGCCTCAACGCGACGGTGTCTTGCCGTCACAGGCGCTCCAGCAGGTCCTTGCACATGGATATGTCCGCTCGGAGCGACTGCGCATCCCGGAGCGCAACGTCCAGCCCGCAAGTTTGGACCTTCACCTCGGCGAGCGGGCCTATCGCCTTCGGAGCAGCTTCCTGCCGGGGCTGAACAGCGTCGATGACCGGCTGGCCGAACATGCCATGGAGGAGATCGATCTGCGAGACGGCGCGGTCCTGGAGCAGAACCGACCCTACCTGATCCCTCTGATCGAGGAGCTTGCCCTGCCGGACTGGCTGCGCGGCCGCACCAACCCGCGAAGCTCAACCGGTCGACTCGACATCTTCACCCGAGTGGTGACCGACTACGGCCAGCACTTCGACGAGATCCCTCCGGGCTATCGCGGTCGGCTCTTCCTCGAGGTGGTTTCGCGGTCCTTCACGATCAAGGTCCGGACAGGGCACGCGCTCAACCAGCTGCGGCTCATCGTCGGCGCGGTGCAATGCACGGACGACGACCTGGCCGTGCTGCATACGTCATCCCCGGTCGTCTTCGTCGGCCGCGAACCGCTGCCACCAGACGAGCTGCGCCTCAACGGCGGACTGTTTCTGAGCATCGACCTGTCCAACCAGGAGTTCGTCGGCTATCGAGCCAAACGGAACAGCGCGCTGCTGGATCTCAGCAAGAGCGCCTATTACGATCCGACCGACTTCTGGGACAAGGTCCGCGCGGAACGCGGCATGCGGATCGTGCTGGAACCGGAGGAGTTCTATCTGCTGGTCTCGCGGGAACGGGTCCGCATTCCACCGGAGTACGCGGCGGAGATGGCGGCCTACGATCCAACCAGCGGCGAGCTTCGCACGCACTACGCGGGGTTCTTCGATCCGGGCTTTGGCGACGTGGCCGGCGACACGCGGGGGACGCCTGCCGTGATGGAGGTTCGCGCCCACGACGTCCCGTTCATGCTCGAGCACGGGCAGCGGGTGTGCAGGCTGACCTTTGAGCGCATGCAGGAGCCGCCCGCCGAGGCCTATGGCTCCGGGATCGGGTCGCGCTATCAGCGGCAGTACCTGGCACTCGGCCGTCAGTTCCAGGAGGACGGCAGCGGCCGTCTCCGCGACACGCTGGCCCCGGTCCTGTTCCCGGACGATGCCATCCCGTCGGCGTCGGAGGACCCGGAGTCCGCAGCCCCACTCCCGCAGGGATCGATGTGGAGATGACCGAACGGCTGGTGAACCAGCCAAGCCCCAAAGGAGGCGATCGCAACATGGACTTCAGCGGCATCCTCATCGGGTCAGAGGACCCACAGCGGCTGGTCGAGTACTACACCCGAGTCTTCGGTGTGCCGGGGTTCTCGGATGGCGGATACACCGGCTGGCAGTTCGGAGCTGGCTACATCACGATCGGGCCACACGACCAGGTGAAGGGCCGGAGCACGCATCCGGGACGGATCATCTGGAATCTCACGAGCCAGGACGTCAAGGCCGACTTCGATCGATTCAAGGCCGCCGGCGCGATCGTCGTCGCCGAGCCCTACGGCTTTGAGGGGGAGGAGGGCATGTCGATCGCGACCTTCGCCGATCCCGACGACAACTACTTCCAGCTCATGAGTCCGATGGAGCCGTCCTAGGCAGACAGCCTCCGCGCGTTCCGAACTTGCGGCCGGGCGGAACCATGGTCGCCGCCCGGTCGTCCCTGCGCCCATGACCAGAATTCCGCTGCTCTACGCGGCGATCGCCGCCGCCGCCCTTTTCGCCGCGTGCTCCTCTGCCAACGCTCCGGCCGCCCCTGGCTCTCCGAGCGAACCCGGCTCCCCCACCACAGACCTCAACGGCCACGCCTACCTCTCCATCTCGCTCGATAGCCCGAACCCCCTCCTGGATGTCTTCCCGCTGGTGCCCGGGACCCGGATCCGGCTCGCCTTCGCGGACGGCACGATCAACATCAACGGCGGCTGCAACACGATGGGCGGCGCCTACCGGATCGACGGCCACCGGATCGTGACGGACCAGATGTCGATGACCGAGATGGCCTGCGACCCGCCCCGGATGCAGCAGGACGACTGGCTGGCCATCTATCTCTCGGGCGCCACCTTCACGCTGGACGGCGACACGCTGATCCTGCTCAACAACGACGTTCGACTCACGTTGCTCGATGAGGAGGTCGCGACGCCAGACCAGCCGCTCGAGGGCACCACATGGGTGTTGGATGGGATCGTGTCCGGTGACGCCGTCTCCAGCGTGCCCGTCGGCGTCAACGCCGCGGTCCGGTTCGGCGGGGGCAATGTCGAGATCGAAGCTGGCTGCAACACCGGCGGCGGTGCGGTCGAGGTGACGGCGGACACCCTGACCTTCGGCCCGATGGGGTTGACCAAGATGGCCTGCGGAGCCGACGCCACGGCCGTCGAGAACGCGGTCATCGCGGTGCTATCCGGCCCAATGGGCTACCACATCGACGCGGGCGTCCTCACCGTGCATGCCGGGGACGCCGGCCTGATCTTCCGCGCGGCGCCGTAAGTCCGGCCTGGGACGGCGCGCTAATCACGCATGGTCAGCCGCGATCGAGCTCCTGGAACAGGGTCAGCTGAAGGCCCGCGCGTCCCCCCAGCCGGGCGTTCAGGGACCGCCATGGCGTCTCGGTTGGCGGGGCGATAAGGGTCGCGCCGGCCGCGATGAGGCGCGCAGTCGCATCGCTCGAGTCGTCGACCTCAAACGCTACGCGGATGTGGCCGGCGACGCGCCTGCCAACCTCCACCTCGTCGATGTAGGCCGCGTGCGGCGGGTCCGTGATTTCCAATGTCGCCCGACCAGCATCGAGGATCGTCACGTGGCCGCCGGCGACCGCGAAGGCTGCGACTTCACGTAGCCCGAGAGCGTCGCGGTAGAAGGCCAGCGCTTCCACGTAATCCTCGGCCGTCACCACCAGGCGCATCTGGCGCACGGTATCGGTCACCTCGATCACCTCCACCGATGAGCGTACCGGACAACCGGCAACAGGATGGCCCCGTGCGCGCGATCCCGTCAGGCGGCGAGGTCGTCGATGGTGACCTCGATCATGGGCGAGAACGCCGTCATGGCGTCAACGTCCTGCCCGTGCCACGCATGCGCCGCGACCCACGCGGCGATCGACCGGCGGTCGGAATCGTCGGTGATCACACGTGCCGTAGCCGCCAGGTCCGATTGCACAGTCCCCTTGAGGTGGAGTGTCAGCCGCGGGTCCGTCTCGAGGTTGGACAGCCAGCCGCGTTTCCGATCCGCGACTGGCATACCGGTGATGATCAGGCGGCCGTCGATGTTGTGGAAGACGATCTCGATCCGGCGTTGCTGGCCGGTCCTGCGCCCGGTGGTGGTGATGTCGACGACGTGTCCGTGGGCCAGGGCTGCGCGGACGTTGGTGTTCATGGACGACTCCTGGGAACCATTGGTAGTTGCGTAGGCAACAACCTTACGCCAGTCACTTCTGTTTCGCAAGCCACTACGCGAGGCGCAGCCGGTGGGCCAGGACCTTCCCCTGCCCGTCGATCACGCACCAATGCGTGGCGAGGATGTCGCCATTGCGGAGCCGCAGGAGCGAGCCCTGGCCGAAGCGGATGGACCCGGCGAACTCGTGGAAGGTCTGGCCGTCCCTGGTCTGCCGCCCGACCGAGGCACCCCAGATGACCCGCTCCTCGATGGGCGTCCAGCGGTCACCGCTGAAGTCGGTCAGCCGGACGTAGAGTCCGACGTCCGCCCCGCGCTGGCTGTGGATGCTCAGCAGGCGCTCCCCGCCCAAGTACAGCAGGTTCGCCGACTCGGCCCGATGACCGGTGTCGATCGGCTCCGACCAGGTGCCGCCATCGTCGTTTGAAACCGTGACCTGGTTGTTCAGGTACCGCCCGGTCCCGATCTCGAACGCCCAGCAGATCGCCACGACCCGGCCGGGCTGCATCTCGCACAGATGGGATTCGTAAGCGGCCACGGAATGGTCCCGGGTATCGAAATAGCGAACGCAGTCGTCCCAGGTCAGGCCGTTGTCCATGCTGCGGACGAGCGGGCCGAACTGGCCGCTTGGATTGGTGCCGTCGGGCATCTTGAACAGGCCGGCCGTGGCGACGATGTCACCGGACGCGAGCTGGACGCCCCGGCTCGGGAGTTCCAGCAACTCCGGCGTGCTCCTGGGGATGACCCGGGGGACGGTCCAGGTCCGGCCGTCGTCGGACGAGAACGACACCACGTCGTCGCCCGGCAGGGCCCCATCGGTCGCCTCGATCGCGATGGGCTGCTCGGGATCGTCGCGATGAAAGCGGTAGCCGAGCGCCAGCAACGTTCCGTCGCGCAGCAGGATCGGCTTGAGGAAGTCGCTGGTCGGGCGGTCGTCCACGGACTTGTCGTACAGCGGACCTTGCAGCTCCCATGTTCGACCGAGGTCGCTGGACCGTGCGACGTGGGTCGCCAGGTCCACCGATTCGAACGCCTCGCCGATCACGAGGAGGGCGAGGAGCTCGCCCGAGGGCAGCTCGACCACGCCCGGGAAATAGCCGTGCCGGCTGCGCAGCATCGGTTTCGGGTTTTCATAGATGACGTGGCTCTCGACAAGCTCGATCATGGGCACCACCATCTTGACTGATTCGACCCGCTGAGGTGCCGTCCGTGTCCGATTCAACCGGCTTCACGATCCTGACCGCTGCACGCATCCTCGACGGGTCGGGGGCACCACCGCTCGAAGACGCGGCCGTCCTGGTCGAGGGCTCGGCGATCTCCGCAATCGGGCGGCGCGACGAGATCCGCGCACCCGATGGCGCCACGGCGACGACCCACGACTATGGAAACGCAACGATCCTCCCGGGCCTGGTGGACGGTCACACGCACCTGGTCGGCATCGGGGACGGGACCCGCGGCGACGACGCGGCCGCCCAGGGTGATGACCTGCTCCTGCTCCGGGCCGGGGCCCATGCCCGCGTGATCCTGCACTCGGGCGTCACCACGATCCGGGAGAACGGCTCCATGCGCGGGGTTGCCTTCTCGGTTCGCGAAGCGATCCGGCGAGGGATCATCGAGGGTCCGCGGATGGTCGTCGCCGGTCGCGCGGTCACGATCACCGGCGGTCACTTGCACTACTTCGGCGGTGAGGCCGATGGTGTCGTCGGTGTTCGCCAGGCCGTTCGTCAGCTGCTCAAGGAGGGCGCGGACTTCATCAAGATCATGTCCTCGGGCGGCAGCACGCGAACGTCGCACCCATACAGGCCGGCGTTCACGCCCGAGGAACTCGGCGCGATGGTCGACGAGGCGCATCGCGCAGATCGCCTCACCGCGGCCCATTCCGTGCCAAATGCGGCGATCGAGGCCTGCCTGGACGCCGGCGTGGACATGATCATCCACGCCACCATGTCCGATCCGGACGGGACCTACCGCTATCGGCCGGACCTCGCAAACCGAATCGCGTCGGCGGGCGCCTGGGTCAACCCGACCATGCATGACCTCCGCGGCTGGATCCGGCATTTCGAGGACGAGCGCGTCGCCGGGCGGCCGATCAGCCCGGCGGATGCGGCGCTGGACGCCAACCTGCGCCAGACGTACGACGAGAAGGTCGATTGCGTCCGCCGCCTGCATCAGGCGGGCGTCCGGCTGATGGCCGGGTCAGACTCTGCCTGGGGCCGCTTCCCGGCTGGCCACGGCTGGCTGGAGATGGATGCGCTGACGGACGCCGGGCTGTCCCGAGCGGAGGCGATCGTAGCCGGAACGAGCGCATCCGCCGAATCGATCGGCGTCGGCGAGATCGCGGGCCGCCTCGCGGTCGGGAGGTCGGCCGATATCCTGGTTGTGCCCGGTGACCCGATCAGCGACCTGCGCGTCCTGGGGCGCCCGCAGGCCGTCTACCAGGCCGGCCGCCGGCTGCACCTGGCACGTGGCGTCGACGCATGACCGGCGGGCGTGGACATCAGCCCGCGGGGTTGATCCTGATCCCTCAGGCCCGCGCCGGCTCGGGCATCCGTTGGCTGGCGGTCAGGACGCGTCCGATCGCATCTGCAAGATCATCGATATCGGCGTCCGTTGCGATCGCCGGGATGGCTCCCATCCCGCGCGGCGCCAGGTAGAAGCCCTCCAGCAACAGGCCCAGGAAGAGATCCGACGGGGCGCCCGCCCCGGTCGCGACCGCCGAAACTGAATCTCCCGATCCGATCTGGAACAGCGAGCCGACGACGTCGATCCGGGCGTCGAGCCCTTCGCGCTCGATGTGCGCCTGGACGCGTTCGCGAAGACGATCGCCCATCGCCTCGAGTCTGACGTATGCGCCCGGTTCAAGTTCGCGTAGCGTCGCCAACCCGGCCGCCGCCGCGACGGGGCTGCCGTTGAACGTTCCGCCATGACCCACGGCGCCGACACGCCGGGCATCGAACAGCTCCATGATCTCCCGCCGGCCGCCAAACGCCGCGAGCGGATACCCGCCACCGATGATCTTGCCAAGCGTCGTGAGGTCCGGCCGAACCCCGACCCGCTCCTGGGCGCCACCGGGCGCGATCCGGAACGAGATGATCTCGTCGAAGATCAACAGCGCCCCGTGACGTTCTGTGAAGGCGCGCAGGAAGCGCAGGAATTCGGCCGTGGCGGCGCGAACGCCGCCGGAGCCCTGCACCGGCTCGATGATGATCGCCGCAAGATCGGCTTCGCGGCCACGGAGGGCGAACGCAACGCCTTCAGGGTCGCCCCATGGGAGCACGACGACCAGATCGGCCATGGCGTCGGGCACGC
Source organism: Chloroflexota bacterium (assembly GCA_031401015.1). Taxonomy (GTDB): domain Bacteria; phylum Chloroflexota; class Limnocylindria; order Limnocylindrales; family CSP1-4; genus SPCO01. The sequence continues at coordinate 10,969 of JANNQZ010000251.1, forward strand.
CCGGGGTGCCGGCCATCACGCCATCGTGGGTGCCGTGGTAAGCGCGTTCGAACTTGGCGATCAACGGTCGACCGGTGAAGGCCCGAGCCGCGCGGATCGCGAACATGGTCGCCTCCGTGCCGGAGCTCGTGAAGCGCAGCCGCTCGATCGATGAGACGCGCTGACGAATCGCCTCGGCCAGTTCGATCTCGGCGCTCGTCGGGGCCGCGAAGGCGGAACCGCGCCTGACCTGGGCTTCGACGGCCGCGACGACGGCCGGATGCGCATGGCCAAGGATCAGTGACGTGTAGTTGCACAGGAAATCGCGGTAGGCGTTGCCGTCAACATCGGTGACCCGCAGGCCGGCGCCGAAATCGATGTACGGCGGGTACGGCGCGGCGTACACCGTCGTCCGCGTGGATCCGCCCGGCAGCGACCCGGTCGCCCGCTCGAACAGGTCGCGCGACCGTGGCGTTCTGGCGAGATACCGATCGAGTGCCGACATATCCCCAGTTTGCACCAGTCGAGCCGCCGAGGCATCGGAGGACGCGAGGGGCTGGTTTGACGGCTTCCATCTTGCCTGCGGATCGGATACACTCCGCGGGTTGCCACGGGAAACGTCCGTGGCCAGATACGAAGCACGACGCAAACTCGGACTCCTCTCACGACTGACGCGAGAACCCGACGAAGGGATCGCGTCGGCATCGAGAGGAGTTTCGTTTTCCCGTGTACAACGACAAGAACCTGACCTGTTCGGACTGTTCACAAGAGTTTGTGTTCACTGCGTCCGAGCAGGATTTCTATTCGCAGCGTGGCTTCACCGAGCCGCGCCGCTGTCCATCCTGTCGCGCCAGCCGCAAGGCTGCACGTAACAGCGAGGGCGGTGGCGGTGGTGGCGGGTACAGCTCGAGCGGCGGCTACTCCAGTGGCGGCTACTCCAGTGGTGCCGGCAGCTACGGCGGCGGTGGCGGTGGCGGTGGTGGCGGTGGCTACGGCGACCGTGATCGCGGTCCACGAGAAATGTTCAGCGCCACTTGCTCATCGTGCGGCAAGGACGCCCAGGTCCCGTTCCGCCCAACCAGCGGCAAGCCCGTCTACTGCAGCGACTGCTTCCGCAGCCAGCGAGGCTGATCGACCGTTCGCATGGCGGCCCTCAGTGCGCCGCAACAGCAGACCAAGTTGACAACCCGGGTCGTCAGTCGACCCGGGTTGTTCGATTCTGCGGGTGCCCGCAGGCAACACTTTCGTACGGTCAGACGGCCTCGGGGTGTGGCAGATCCGTACCGTTTCGACTAGCCTCGCGTTTCCTTCATCGTGGTCGGG
>JANNQZ010000252.1:0-2360 GCA_031401015.1 Chloroflexota bacterium
GTGTCGAAGAAACCGCCGGCCGGGTCGCCGAAATGGACCAGGACGTGATCCATCAAGGCGCGTGCGACGGCAAACCAGCGCTCGTCAAAGGTGGCCTCGTAGAGGGCCAGCAGACCATCCGCCAGATGGGTGTAGTCCTCCAGGACGCCGGTCCCGACGGCCCGGCCGTCCTTCCACGATCGCATCAGCGATCCGTTCGGAGCGAGCAGGCCGCCGACAATCGTCGACGCGGCCCGTTCAGCCGCCGCCCGATAGCGTGCGGCCGCGACCGCATCAACCCCTTGGAGCGTCACCGCGGCATCGGCGAAGGCCGCGATCGCCAGCCCATTCCAGGCAGCGAGCGCCTTGTCATCGCGCGCCGGCTGGGAGCGACCGCCGCGCCGGGCCAACAGCAGCGCCCTCGATCTCGCCAGATGCGCCGCGACCTCGCCGACCGAGAGCCCGTGACGCTCGGCGAGCACCTCGTCCGATGCGACCCGGCTCAGGATCGTCACGCCCTCCCAGTTGCCCTCCTCGGTCACGCCATAGGCCGCCGAGAACAGCCCGATCTCGTCACCGAGGACCTCGCGGATCTCGGTCGCGCGCCAAGTGAAGGTCAGCCCCTCGATGCCCTCCGTATCGGCGTCCTGGCTGGCGGCGAAGGCCCCGTCCTCGGTCGTCAGCTCTCGCGCCAGGTAGACGAGCGTGCCCGTCGCGACGGCAAGATGGCGTCCGTCGCCGGTCAACGCCCAGGCGTGCAGGTAGACCCGCGCAAGGAGGGCGTTGTCGTAAAGCATCTGCTCGAAGTGCGGGACCAGCCACTGGCTGTCCGTCGAATAGCGGTGAAAGCCGCCGCCGAGCTGGTCGCGCAGCCCGCCATCGGCCATGGCGTCGAGGGAACGCCGCGCTATGGCGAGCGGCCGCGCATCGCCCGTCGCGAGGTGCCGGCGGAGCAGGTAGTCGATCGTCATCGGCTGCGGAAACTTGGGCGCCCGACCCCAGCCGCCGTTGACCGGGTCGAACGACGCCTCGATCGCCGTCGAGGCTGTCTCGAGCAGCGGCTCGCTCGGGTCGTCGGATCCGGACTCAATCCGGGCCTGCGCGATCAGGGCCTTGACCAGCCGACCCCCGGTGGCCTCCACGTCTGCCCGCTGTTCGCGCCAGGCTCGATCCACCCCGTCGAGCACCTGCCGAAAAGACGGCATCCCATGTCGGGGCTGATCCGGGAAATAGGTGCCACCGAAGAAGGGACGTCCGTCCGGGGTCAGGAAGACGGACATCGGCCAGCCGCCGCTCCCGGTCATTGCCTGGACCGCGGCCATGTAGACCTGGTCGAGGTCCGGGCGCTCTTCGCGGTCCACCTTGATCGCGACGAACCGCCCGTTGAGGTACTGCGCGGTGGCTTCGTTCTCGAACGACTCGCGCTCCATCACGTGACACCAGTGACAGGCCGCATAGCCGATGCTCAGGAAGATTGGCCGGTCGAGCAGCTTGGCGCGCGCCAGCGCATCCGGCCCCCACGGAAACCAGTCGACCGGGTTGTGCGCGTGCTGCAGGAGGTACGGACTGGTCTCACCCGCGAGCCGATTGGGCATGGCAGAGATGGTACCCGGCGGTCGCTACAATGCCGGGATGCCCACCGTCCGACTGCCGCGGTTCGTCGCCATCGGACTCCTGGCTATAGCCTGCGGAGCCCCAACGGTGAGCTCCAGCACCCTCGCGTCACCGGTGGCAGCCTCGCCGAGTGACCTTGTCTCGGTCCCATCGCCAGCGATCACGGTGTCGCCGCCATCAACCGAGCCCGCCGCGACCGCGCCGCCATCGGGCGCGCCACCAACCGACCCGCCACCGAGCCTCCGGGCGGTCGCCACGGCGGCGCCATCGTCCACGGCGGCGCCGTCGTCTACCACGACCCCCGTACCGACCACCCAAGCACCGACACCGAACCCGACGCCGAGAGCGACGCCCAGCCCGACACCGACCCCGAAGCCCAAGCCAACACCGACCCCAAAGCCCAAACCAACGCCTGCACCGACAATCAAGCCCTCGGCGGCACCGCCGATCCGGGCCGTGGAGGCCAGGAACTTCGCCTTTTCGCCGGCCGCCATCAATGCCCCGGCCGAAACGGCCTTCACGATCGCATTCTCGAATGCCGACGCGGCCGTCCCGCACAACGTGATGATCACGACGGCTTCAGGAGCTTCGATCTTCTCCGGCAAGATCATCAGCGGCGTGTCGACGATCGACTACGGCATCCCGCCGTTGGCCGTCGGTGATTACCGGTTCACCTGCGTGGTCCACCCGGGCATGACGGGAACGATCACGGTCCGATGACCGCGCCGTAAACACAGGAAGGCCGGGTGGACCGAAGCCCACCCGGC
>JANNQZ010000253.1:0-2001 GCA_031401015.1 Chloroflexota bacterium
GAATCAATGCCGAAGGCGAACGGATCATGGACAAGGCCCAGGATGAGGCCGAGCGGATCGTGGCCAAGGCCCAGGAACAAGCCGCCTTCCTGATCGACGAGCGCGGTCTCACCCAGGCCGCAGATGTGCTCAGCCGCCAGATCCTGGCCGATGCCCACGCTCAGGCGGACGAGATCCGGCGCGGCGCGGACGAATATGCGGTGGGCGTCCTGATTGGCCTCGAGGGCGACGTGGTCAAGACGCTTCAGTCGATCAAGAAGGGGATTGCTCTGCTGGACGAGCGGCGTGCGACCCTCGAGCTCAACGGCGAGAGTGGCGTCGACGCGGGACCCCTGGCGGAGTTCTGGGAGGACGAGGCCGCCGAGCCCAGCCGGGCCATTCGGTGACCGGGCGGCCATCGGACGGGCCGCTCACCTGGAATGTCGCGGGGCTGCTCGGTGAGAGCCCTGGAGCTGAGCGAATCCATGCGATCTCCGGAGTTGAGCTGGATCTTGGCGGGGAGGTCCATCTGGCGACCCCGATCCGGGGTCGCGTCCGGATCGCCCGCACCAACCGCGGGATCCTGGTCCATGCTGATCTCCGTGCTGCCCTCTCGCTGGTGTGCAGCCGCTGCCTGCGCGACCTGGCGGTTCCGGTCGAGGTTCGACTTGACGAAGAAGTCCTGCCGTCGCTGGAGCTTGCGACGGGGCGCCCACTCTCGACCGCTGACGAGCCCGATGTCGCTCGCCTGAATGAACACCACGAGCTGGACCTCGCCACGCTGGTCCGTGAAGCGTTCCAGCTGGCTGAACCGATCGCCCCGCTGTGTCGGGCAGATTGTCCCGGCCTATGCATCGCCTGCGGGGAGCGGCTCGACGAGGGCACCCACGACCATCCCGACGAAGCGATCGATCCGCGCCTGGAGGCGCTCCGGGGGTTCCACCCAGACGACGCGTCCTGAGGGACAGCGCCAAGGTGGACTTCGCGGTAGACTCCGCGATCAGCGTTGCTCGCCGAGCGGTCGAGTGACCGAACCGGCCTCCACCTCATCAAATCCGATCAGGAGTCACACGACCCCATGGGTGTCCCCAAGCGACGTGTGTCGCATGCCCGCCAGGGTGAGCGTCGCGCCCACCTTGCGATCGAGCTGCCGAACCTCGAGGAGTGCTCGCACTGCCACGAGATGAAGCTGCCGCACCACGTCTGTCCCAACTGCGGGTACTACAACGGCCGTCTCGCGATCCAGCTGAAGCCAGTCGCCGACGACGCCGCGCGCTGACGCCCGAGGCGACGGCGTGACCGCGTCCACCATGGCCCTCCGCGCCAGCGGTCAGGGCGTCCGGCTGGCCGTTGACGCGGTGGGCGGCGACCACGGTCCGCGCGAAGTCGTCCCAGGCGCCCTCGACCACGCGCGCGCCAATCCTGAAGATCGGGTGATGCTGGTCGGCGACGAGGGCGCCATTCGCGCGATCAGCGGTGAGCTGCCGGTCAATGTCACCGTGGTCCACGCATCCCAGTTGATCGGCATGGATGAACACCCGGCGCTCGCGCTGCGCGAGAAGAAAGACTCCTCGATCCTGGTCGCCACCGACCTTGTGAAGCGGGGCGAGGCCGAAGCGGTCGTGACCGCGGGCCATACCGGCGCGGCCATGGCTGCGGCCGTGTTGCGCCTCGGTCGTCTCCCGGGCGTGGATCGTCCTGCGCTCGCCGTCCAGATGATCACCGACTCAGGACCCATGGTCCTGCTTGATATCGGCGCCAATCCGGATTCAACGCCGGAGAACCTGGTCCAGTTCGCCCAGATGGGGGCCATCTTTGCCGAGCGTGTGCTCGGTGTCGCTTCACCCCGGGTGGCGCTCCTCTCGATCGGCGAGGAGAAGGGGAAGGGCGACGCCCGGATCCAGCGCGCCACGGAGCTCCTCGACCGGACCAACCTCAACTTCATCGGCAACGTCGAGGGCAAGGACCTGACCGCGCAGGTCGCCGACGTCGTGGTCTGCGACGCGGTCGTGGGCAACGTCG